>DASYRE010000038.1 GCA_036004685.1 Candidatus Polarisedimenticolia bacterium
GATCCCGGAGCGGGGCCTCAGGGCCGAGGTTCGATCCTCGCGGCGCGACAGGAGCCAGGATTGCAGATCGGCGCGACCCTCTCCGCCGGCGTAGCCGGGGAGATAGGCGGAATAAAGCCGGCTCGTGCCGGGACTGACGACTTTCAAGAGAGCGGGCGGAAGCGGGACCATCTGCAGGAAGGACCAGCATACAAAGGTCCCCGCGATGAGCGCGAGTCCGGGGGGGAGGGGAAGGACGCGCTCCGGTCGCCACCAGCCGGCGAGGAGAAGAAGGAAGCAAGCCCCTTCGATCAGCGCGAGGGCGAGCTCGGAGACCGAGCCGAGCGCCAGCGGAGAGACGATCAGGAGGGTCCAGAGAATCGCTTCGACGCCGATTCGGAGCCAGCGCGGGGTCACGCCATCCGCCGGAGCCGGGCGGGCGCCGGATTCGCGCCGCGGCAACGCTTCAAAGGTGGTCGACGTGGCCCGCCTCCCGCAATTGCTGAACGATGTCCTTCATGGCGTTCGCCCGGGTTCGCGGGCAGACGAGCAGAACTCTCCCGGCGTTCACCACGAGAAGATCCCGGACTCCGGCAAGGACGGTAAGCCCGCGCGGGTGGAACACCAGGTTTCCACGGCTCTCCAGCGCGACGAGCTCACCCCAGCCGGCATTACCCCGCTTGTCCGGCCGCAGGAGATCATAAAGAGATCTCCAGGATCCGAGATCCGACCAGCCGAAGCGCGCCGGGATCACGGCCACGCGGCGGGATTTCTCCATGACGGCCCGGTCGACCGAGAGGCGCCGCAGGCTCGCGAAGGACTTCCGGGCCGAGACGGCGCTCCGTCGCTTTTTCTGGTTTTCGAGCCAGACGGCGAAGCTCGGCTCGCATCGGGAGGCCTCGTCCAGGAACGCGTCCGCCCTCCACAGGAACATGCCGGAGTTCCAGAGCGCCGAATCGTTGCGAATCAAGGCTGCCGCGCGAGACCGCGACGGCTTTTCGACGAACCGGCGCACTTCGAACGCGCTCCGCTCCAGGCGCTTGCCGGGAACGACGTAGCCAAACTCGGAATCCGGGCGGCTGGGAGCCACTCCGAAGACGACGAGATATCCGGCCCGGGCCAGTTTCCGCGCGCGCGCCACGGCCGAGCGGAACGCCGCCTCACCCTCGATGTGATGGTCGGCCGGGAGAACGAGCACCTCGGATCGCGGGTCCTCCTTCCAGGCGGTCCAGGTCGCCAGGAGGGCCGCGGGTCCGGTATCCCGTGCCGCCGGCTCGAAGAGCCACCCAGCACGGCCCCGGTTTCCCGCCTGCCGGCGGAGGATGCGGGACAGCGGCGCGCTGGCCACCACGCGGATCGCCCGGCGAGGGGCCAGTCCCTCGGCCCGCCGAAGCGTCGCGCCCAGAAGCGTCTCCCCGAGGCCCAGGTCGAGCAGAGGCTTGGGACGATGGACGCGGGAGAGCGGCCAGAAACGCTCGCCCCGGCCCCCCGCCAGAATCATCACGCAAAGCCTCGACGCCCGACTTCTCAACCAAGCTCCCACGCGCCGCCGCCGCGTGTCCCGCGAATGTCCGGCCGGGACGTCAATCGAAGAAGTGATAGTAGACGATGGCCACGAGAGCCCTGAATCCGTCGCGCCAGGTGATCTTCTTGCCGGCCGCGTAGTCCCTTCCGTGGTACGAGATCGACGTCTCGTAGACCCGGAAGCCGTGCCGGGCGATCTTGGCCGTGATCTCGGGCTCGATGCCGAACCGGTTCGAGCGGAAGCTGAGGCTGCGGACGACTTCGACTCGGCAGGCCTTGTAGCAGGTCTCCATGTCGGTGAGGTTCAAGTTCGTGAACATGTTGGAGAGCGTCGTCAGCAGGCGGTTCCCCACATAGTGCCAGAAGAACAGCACGCGGTGGGTCTCTCCCGAGAACCGCGAGCCGTACACGACGTCGGCGAGGCCGGCTTCGATCGGCGCCAGAAGGCGGGCATAGTCGGAAGGATCGTATTCGAGGTCGGCATCCTGGATGATCACGAGGTCCCCTTGCACCTTCCCGAAGGCGGTGCGAAGAGCCGCGCCCTTTCCCTGGTTCCTATCGTGACGAAACGCCCTGACGCGCGGGTCCGAAACCCGGCCCAGGGCGGCGGACGTCGAATCGGTCGAAGCATCGTCCACGACGACGAGCTCGAAGACTCCCGGAGCTCGCAGGACCCGCCCGATGATCGTCTCGACGGTCTTCTCCTCGTTGAAGACCGGCATGACCACCGAGACTCTCATGCGGGGCTTGAGGTTGCGAAGGACTCCAAGGTCCGCTTCAGGCCCTCGTCGAGGGAGATCCGAGGGCGATAGCCGAGGAGGCGCTCGGCTTTGCGGACATCGGCGAGGGAGGCCCGCACGTCCCCCTTGCGGCCCGGCTCGAACCGCGGGTCGACGGAGGAACCGAGGAGCTCCTTCATCCTGTTCAGGAGATCCAGCAGGGTCACGGCCTGGCCCGTGGCGATGTTGAACGCTTCCCCCGCCGCCTCCTTCCCGGCGGAGCACGCCGAGAGGTTCGCCTGCACGACGTTGTCGATGTAGGTGAAGTCCCGCGACTGGAGCCCGTCTCCGAAGACCACCGGCGGGTGCCCCGCCTTGAGGGCGGCGATGAAGCGCGGCACCACCGCGGCATACTGCGAATCGGGGGACTGGCCCGGGCCGAAAACGTTGAAGTATCGCAGCGACACGGTCTCGAGCCCGTGCAGACGATGGAAGACCCTGCAGTAGAGCTCTCCTCCCAGCTTCCCGACCGCGTAGGGCGAGAGGGGATCGGTCGGCATCGTTTCCACTTTGGGAAGCGTCGGGCTGTCGCCGTAGACCGACGACGAGGAGGCGTAGACGAAGCGCCGCGCCCCGGCGGCCGCCGCGGCCTGCAGAAGAACGAGGGTACCCGTCAGATTCGCGGCGTGGGATTCCACCGGCGCTTCGACCGAGCGCTGCACCGAGGGAAGCGCGGCCTGGTGCAGGACGTAGTCGATGCCCTGCATCGCCGTCGCGACGGTGCCGGGCTCCTCCACCCGGCCCTCGACCACCTCGATCCGGCCCGCGAGGGATCGGAGGTTGTCGCGCCGTCCCGTGGCGAAATTGTCGAGCACCCGCACCTGCTCTCCGCGCGCGACCAGCTCCCGCACGAGGCTCGACCCGATGAAGCCCGCCCCTCCGGTGACGAGAAAACGCGGCACGGCACCCGGTCCTTTCTTCGCCCGATCAGCGGCCGACGGCCGCGTACCGGAAACCGAGCCGGGCCATGTCCCCCGGCTCGTAGACGTTGCGCAGATCGATCAGAACCGGCGATCGCATCAGCTCTTTGAGGCGCGGGAGATCGAGGTTCCGAAACTGATTCCACTCGGTCGCGAGGACCAGCGCGTCGCAGCCCGTCGCCGTATCGTAGGCGTCACTCCCCATTTCGACGCTCCCCAGGAGCGTTCTGGCCTCCGGCATCGCGACGGGATCGTAGGCGCGCACCGAGGCGCCCAAGTCGAGCAGCGCCGTGATGATTCGCATGGCCGGCGATTCCCGGATGTCGCTCGTGTTCGGCTTGAACGAGAGTCCCAGTACGCCGATCTTCTTCCCCTTCAACGCTCCCAGACCCTGCTCGATCTTGCGCACCATACGCTCGACCTGGTCGTCGTTCACCTCCACGGCCGACCGGATCACCCGGAGATCGACGCCGTTCTCCCGTGCCACCTTGAGAATCGCCAGCGTGTCCTTCGGAAAGCAGGACCCTCCATAGCCCGGCCCCGGGTGCAGGAAGAGCCTGCCGATCCGATGATCGAGTCCCATCCCCTTGGCCACGTCGTGCACGTCGGCGCCGACCTTCTCGCACAGATGCGCGATGTCGTTGATGAACGAAATCTTAGTGGCGAGAAACGCGTTGCTCGCGTATTTGATCATCTCGGCGCTGATCACCGTGGTGATCAGGAACGGCGCCTCGATCAGGTACAGGGGGTTGTAGAGCTCCTTGAGGATCTCGATGGCGGGCGGATCGTCGGCTCCGATCACGACGCGGTTCGGCCTCATGAAATCTTCGATGGCCGAGCCTTCCCGCAGGAACTCGGGATTGGAGGCGACGGAGAACTCCACCGGAGTCGCTTGCTCCTCGCGGATGAGCTTTCGGATCATGGCCCCCGTCCCCATGGGCACCGTGCTCTTCGTGACCACCACCTTGTAATCCTTCATCGAACGGGCGATCCCTCGCGCGACCTGCCGGACGAAGCTGAGATCGGCGGCGCCGTCCTCCCCCTGAGGAGTCCCGACGGCGATGAAGATCACTTGCGACGCCTTGACCGCGGCGTCGAGATCGGTCGTGAAGGAGAGGCGCTTTTCCGCGAGGTTCCTCCGTACCATCTCCTCGAGCCCCGGCTCGAAGATGGGGACCTTCCCCTCGCGGAGCTGGGAGATCTTGGCCGTGTCCACGTCGACGCAGCTGACGTTGACGCCGAACTCTGCGAAACACGTTCCCGTGACGAGACCGACGTAGCCCGTTCCGACCACGGCAATATTCATGACTCGGTTCGCTCTCCGTAAGGGGCGTCAGGAGGGGGGCTGCGCGCGGTACCACTCCACGAAACGCCCGATCCCCTCTTCGATTCCCACCTTCGGCTCGTAGCCGAGGATTTCCCGGGCGCGGGACACGTCGGCGCACGTTTGGCGCACGTCCCCGGGCTGCTCGGTTTGGCGGGTGATCCTCGCCTTCTTGCCGAGGGCGCGCTCGAGGTGGCCCAGCAGCTCCGTGAGCGTGACCACTTCGGCGCGCCCGAGGTTGATCGTCTGAAAGCCTTGAACGCGATCGACCGCCGCGGCGACGCCGCTGACGATATCGTCGACGTAGGTGTAATCGCGCGCCGAGCTGCCGTCTCCGAAAACGGGCACCGCGTCGCCGCGGTCGATCAGGCGCGCGAACTTGTGAATGGCCATCTCCGGCCTCTGCCGGGGACCGTAGACGGTGAAGAACCGGAGGCAACCCACGTCCATGCCGTACAGGTGATGGTAGGTGTAGGCGAGCAGCTCGCCCGCGCGCTTCGTCGCTGCGTAGGGGGACACCGGCTCGGCGGCGGGCGCCGACTCCGAGAACGGGGCCGTCTCGCTGTTTCCATACACCGAGGAGGACGATCCGAAGAGGAACCTCCTCACCTTGAAGGTCCGCGAGTGCTCGAGCAGCGACGCGGTTCCCGTCACGTTGACGTCCGCGTAAAGCCGCGGCATCTCCAACGAGGGGCGCACCCCGGCCCGGGCGGCAAGATGGACCACCGCGTCGAGGGCGTGGTGGCCGAACAGGTTCTCCAGGAGCGCGGGGTCGCGGATGTCCCCCTCGTAGAGATGAAAGCGCTCCTCCGATTTCAGGGCCTCGATGTTCCGCAGCTTGACGGTCTTGGCGTAGAAATTGTCGAAGACGTCGAGGCAGACGACCTCCCGGCCGCCGCGGATGAGGCGCTCGCACAGATGAGACCCGATGAATCCCGCTCCTCCGGTGACCAGGATGGCGCCCAAGGTTCGCTCCTTCAGATCTTGCGGATCTTCTCGCGGCCCTCGCGAATGTCCCGTGTGGCATTGCGCGTGTCCACCACGAGGCGCGACTTCTCTACGATCCGCGCGTAATCATAGGACGAATGATTCGTCACGATCACCGTGCAATCGGCGGCGGCGAGGACCTCGTCGCCCAGCGGCACCGATTGGAGAACACCGTGGTCGAGGTGGATTTCCCCGGCGTACGGGTCGTTCATGAGGACCTCCGCCCCGCGATCCTGCAGCAGCTTGATGACGTCCAGGGCCGGGGATTCGCGCACGTCCCCGATGTCCTTCTTGTAGGCCACCCCCAACACCAGGATGCGCGAGCCGTTCACCGATTTCCGGTGCGCGTTCAGCGCGTCCGCGATCTTGCTGACGACGTAATGCGGCATGTTGCCGTTGATTTCGCTGGCCAGCTCGATGAATTTCGCGTAGTAGTTCAGCGTCTTGAGCTTCCAGGAAAGGTAATGCGGGTCGATGGGGATGCAGTGCCCTCCGAGCCCCGGTCCCGGGTAGAAGGGCATGAAGCCGAACGGCTTGGTGGCTGCCGCGTCAATCACTTCCCACACGTCCAGTCCGAGGCGATCGCACATGAGCGCGATTTCGTTCACCAGTCCGATGTTCACGCTCCGGAACGTGTTCTCCAGGAGCTTGATCATCTCCGCGGACTGGGTCGAGGACACTTCGATGACCGTGTCCACGGCCTTGCGATACAGCGAGGCCGCCATGGCCCCGCACGCGGGAGTCACGCCTCCAACGATTTTCGGGGTGTTGCGCGTGTTGAAGCGCGCGTTGCCGGGGTCCACCCTTTCGGGCGAAAACGCCAGGAAGAAATCGCGCCCCGCCTTGAGTCCGTTGGCCTCCAGGCGGGGGCGGATCACCTCCTCGGTCGTTCCGGGATAGGTCGTGCTCTCGAGAATCACGAGCATCTCGGAATGCATCTCGCGGGCGATGCCGTCGACCGCGGCGACGATGTAGGAGATGTCGGGGTCCCGGGTCTTGCGCAGCGGAGTCGGCACGCAGATGATCACCGCGTCACATTCCCTCAGGGACGCGACGTCGCTCGTCGCCGTCAGGCCCTTCTCTCCGATGCGGGCGCGGAGCGCCTCGTCGGAGACGTCCTGGACGTACGAGGATCCGCGGTTGACGCGCTCCACCTTGGACGCGTCGTTGTCGATTCCGATCACCCGGAATCCGGCGCGCACGTATTCGCACGCGAGCGGCAGCCCCACGTACCCCAGCCCGATGATCCCGATCCGCGCGCTTCCCGATTCGATTTTTTCCTTCAGTCCCACGATCCTCTCCCGCTCACGGATTCTCGGCCGGAGGCGGATTCTGTTCTGGATTCTGCTCCGGATTCTGCTCCGAGCGCTCGCGGTTCCCTTTCTTCTGGTAATGATGGATGACGCCCTTCCCCATGCGGCTCTTGCGAATTCCCGCCACCACGTCGCGGAGCCCTTCGTACACTTCCGGGTCGTTGATCAGCGCCCCGACGCTTCCCTGCCCCCGATCGATCTTGGCGGTGATCGATTCCAGGTGCGCCGTCGTCTTCTGCAGGTTCGAGAGGATCGCCTTCGCCGCCGCGTCGTCCTGAATGAGCCTTCCCGCCAGGCCTTCGCCCCCCTTGATCCGAGTGGTCACGTCCTTGAGGTCGGTGGTGGTCGCCAGGAGGCTGTCGAGGAGCTTCTCTCCCTTTCCCCCTTCCGCGAGCAGCTCGCCCGCCGCGCCGTGTCCCGACTCGAGCTTCTCGAGGACGCTGCGCAGGCGATCCAGGGACGACTCGAGGCTCGCCATCTGCCGCGACGCATATTCCTTGTTCATGAGGAGCTGGCCCGCCAATCCCTCCCCCTTCTCGATTCTTCCCGTGATTCGCTGGATCGACGTCACCGTGTCCTGGACCCCCTGGAGGCTCTCCTTTCCGAAATCGGGATTCCGAATCATCTCCGGAAGGATCCCGCCTCCTTTGTTCAGGGACATGAGCAACTCCCGGAGCTGGGCGGTGATGTCCTTGACGTCGTCCGCGATGCCCCGCCCCATCTCCGTCAGCTCCGCGAGGCCGGAAAGTCCGGGCTCGATCCGGCTCCCCGGGCGCAGGACGGGCCGATCGGGATCGCCGGGGGTGAGCTCGATGTAGCGCTCCTGCGAAACGTAGGAGAGGGACTTGAGCAGCGCCTGCGTTCCCTCCCGGATGCGGTCGGCGTACGAGCGCTCCACCAGAATCGTCACGCGAATCTGCCGGTCTCCCAGATCGGGCGAAAAATCGACGCGGCTGACCGTCCCCACCCGGACGCCGACGAGCTGAACCGGCGAGCCCTCCGAAAGGCCCGAAACGTTCGGGAAAGCGGTCCAGTATTCCACCTTGCGGGTGAACAGACGAGATTCCTTGCCGACGGCGAGGATCCCCACGATCAGGACGACCCCCGCGAGGAGCATCGTGAAGCCCACGGTCACTTCCTTCGAGCTAGGCAAGCTCCTGCTCCCCTCCGCCCGTCAGGAAGCTCCTCAGGCGCGCGTCCCGGGAACTCCGGGCCTCTTCGACGCTGCCCACGAACGCCATCTGTCCCTCGTCGAGAAAGGCGATCCGATCCCCGACCTGATAGGCGCTGGCGATGTCGTGGGTCACGACGATCGACGTCACCTGGAGCGTCCGCTGGAGGCTTCGGATCATCAGGTTGATGGCGTGGGCCGTCAGGGGATCGAGGCCCGTCGTCGGCTCGTCGTAGAGGATGCCCCGCGGCTCCAGGGCGATCGATCGGGCCAGGGCCACGCGCTTGCGCATCCCCCCGGAGAGATCGCTGGGCATCAGCCTTTCCACCGAGGGCTCGAGCTCCACGAGGGCGAGCTTCTCGCGGACCCGCTCGGCGATCTGCTCCTCCGACAAGTCGGTATGCTCCCGAAGCGCGTAGGCGACGTTCTCGAAGACGTCCATCGAGTCGAAGAGCGCCCCGCCCTGGAAGAGCATTCCGATCTTCTTCCGGACGGGCACGAGGGCCTCCTCGCTGAGCCCGCTGAGATCGGTTCCCTCGACCAGGACCCTTCCCCGGTCGGGCGACATCAACCCGATCGTATGACGGAGCAAAACCGATTTGCCCGAGCCGCTGCCGCCGAGAATCACCATGGTCTCGGCCTCCCGCACGCGCAGGTTCACGCCGCGCAGCACGGTCTTGGCTCCGAAGCTCTTGTGAAGGTCCTCGTAATCGATGAACGTTGCTTCCATAGCCTAGAACATCAGGAACAGCTTCGTGAGAAAGAAATCCGACACCAAGACGGAGATCGACGCGGCGACCACCGTCTGCGTGGTCGCCCGGCCCACCCCGTCCGCGCCTCCCGTGGCTCTCAAGCCGTTGTAGCAGGCGATGGCGGAGATGAAGAGCGCGAAGAAGAAAGTCTTGCCGATGCCGCTGAAAATGTCATGCACCTCGAGGGCCGAGCGCACGTGCTTCAAGTAGAACTCCGAAGTTTGGTTCAGCTCGCTGCTTGCGATGAGCAGGCCCCCCAGAATCCCCACGAAGTTCGCCAGGATGGTGAGGATCGGAAGCATGATCAGCGTGGCCAGGACCTTGGGGAAGACCAGCTTCTTGACGGGGTCCGCGGCCAGGGCGCGAATGGCGTCCACCTGCTCCGTGACCTTCATGCTGCCGATTTCGGCGGTGATCCCCGCTCCGACTCTGCCTCCGATCATCAATGCCGACAGCACGGGCCCGAGCTCCCGCACGATCGACAACGCCACGACGTCCCCGATCAGGAACTTCCCGAACGCCACCCATGAGGCGGCGGTCTGCAACGCCAGGACCATCCCCGTGAACAGCGCGGTCGTGAGGACGATCGGCGCCGAGCCGACTCCGAGATGATGCAATTGCTCGATACAGATCCGCCATTCGCGAGGGCGGCGAAGTCCCTGGCGGAAGGTGTCCCTGACGAGCAGCCCTAGTCCCCCGACGTGTTCCAAGGCTCGGATCAGGAATTCGACCAATCCGCCTCCCCGGCGGCGGCGCTAGGTATTGACGAAGCAAGGACTTGGAAACCCGCGGTAGTTTAAACAACCCCTCTCGCGCAAGTCAAGGCCGGCGGGGCCGCGCGCGGCCCCATCCCCCTCCCCCGGGAGTCTCGACCCGGATCGATTCACCGGGTCGCAGCTCGAAGCTCACCTTGGACCCCAGACGCCGGCTTCGGCCGCCTATCCTCCAGGCGCCCCCCGGCTTGCCCGGCCGGCCCCCGGCGGAGCCCTTCGGAGGAATCCGATGCCGCTCGGCCAGCAGCGCCCCCCGGCCGGCAGCCAGAAAGCGGATCTCGCGGACGACTCCGTCTCCCCCCCGCCTCTTCCCGGCTCCCCCGGATCCCCGCCGGACCCGGTAGGTCACGACCTGCAGGGGGTACTCTTGCTCCATCGCCTCGATCGGGGTGTTCAGGGAGTTGGTCATGTGAGTATGGACACCCGACATTCCCGGGGACGACTTCGAAGCCCCCATCCCGCCGGCGATCGTCTCGTAGTAAGTGAACGGCGAGCCATTCGCCGGGTCCCGGCCCCCCAGCGTCAGGTTCGTCATAGTGCCGCAGCTTTGGGCCGGGATGCGGCCCGGCAGCGCCTGGGCGAGGGCGGCGAGAAGCAGGTCCACCGCTCGCTGAGAGGTCTCGACGTTCCCCCCTGCTACGGCCGCGGGGCGGCGCGCGGAGAGCACCGTGCCGGGCGGAATTCGGACCTCCACGGCCTCGAAGCACCCCGCATTGAAGGGGATCTCCTCGGGCACGAGACAGCGCAAGACGTAGTAAACGGCCGATCGAGTGATCGATTCCACGGCGTTCACGTTTCCGGCGGTCTCCGGATCGGTCCCCGCGAAATCGAAGCGAATCCGTCCCGCGCGCGCCGACAGCGCGACCTTCAGGCGGATCGGCCGCTGGCTCACGCCGTCTCCTTCCAGCCATTCGGAGGCCCGGTAGGTGCCGTCCGGAATCCGCCGGAGAAAGGCGACGACGAGGCGCGCGGCGTAACGGATTTGGGCCGCGGCCCAGCGGTTCACGCGGCGGGTCCCCTCGCGCTCCTCCATTTCGGCCAGACGCAGCGCGCCGGCCCGATTCGAGGCAAGCTGGGCGCGCAGGTCTCCCTCCCGCTCCCGTGGAGTGCGAACGTTGGCCAGGAACATCGCGAGGAGATCGGGATCGAGCCGGCCGCGCTTCACCAGGCGGATGGGCGGGACGATCACCCCCTCCTGGAAGATCTCCCGGGCCCCCGCCGGCATCGAGCCCGGGGACATGCCTCCCACGTCGCTGTGATGGGCACGGTTCGCCACATAGAAGCGCGGGCGCGAAGCATCGAGGGGATAAGGGGCCACCAGTGTTAAATCGGGAAGATGCGTTCCTCCGCGGAACGGATCGTTCACCGCCACCATCTCTCCCGCCCGCGGCGGAGAGGACCTCAGGACTTCGGCCACGGCCGAGGGCATGGCGCCCAGATGCACGGGCATGTGATCGCCCATGGCGATCGCGCGGCCCCGGCGATCGAACAGGGCGCACGAATAGTCGCGCCGCTCCTTGATGTTCGAGGAGAAGGCGGAGCGCATCAGGACCTGGCCCATCTCCTCCGTCACGGAAGCGAACAGGTGCCGGGCGATCTCCAGTTCGATGCGCTCCGGGCTCTCCCTCCGCCCGCGACGGGTCATGGTCTTGCAGCCCGGCGGCGCAGGTGGAGGAGGCCCATTCGATCCACCTCCAGCCAGTAATCCGGAGCCAGATACGTGGTCGCGCTGTACTCGGTGATGAGAGCCGGCCCGTGAAGACGGCGCCCCGCGGGGAGATCCTCACGGCGATGACGCGGCAGCGCTCCGGATCTTCGCAGCGGACCGGCCTCCGGGGCAACGCGCCGTGCCGATGCCGGGGACCGCGGGTGGGACGAGCGGGCCGTCGCGAGCCGAGGGGCCGGTGCCAAGGCCCGCACCCGCAGGTTGACCAGTTCCACGTCGTCGTCCCGGCGGTCGTATCCGAAGCGCTCGCCGTGCGCCCGATGGAAAGCCTCTCTCAGATCAGCCCTGACCGGAACGCTCAGCTCATGGGATTGGCCGCGGTATCGCAGGTCCGCTTCCCGTTCGAGGCGCAGAGAGGAGGCCGGGTGTCCGTCCCGCACGAGGGCTGCCACCGCTTCCTCTTCCAACGGTCCGAGCCAGCGCCTCAGCTCTCGCGCTTCGAGACCGGCAGCCCGGCCGATGACGGTGCGCGAGACTTCCCAAATCGGTGGGCTGGAGCACAGGCCGAACGCCGAGAAAGCACCCGGATCGCGAGGAATGACGATGCGCTCAATTCCCAGCGCCGACGCCAGCGGGCAGGCCAGCAGCCCGCCGGCGCCTCCGAAAGCCAGCAGCGCGAAGCGCGCGGGGTGATGGCCCCGGCCCGCGGAGATTCTCCGGACCGCCGTTTCGAGGGCGGCGTTGGCGACCTGCAGGATGCCATGCGCCGCCGCGCGCGCCGAAACGCCCAGGCGCTGGCCAATCCGACGGAGCGACCGCTCGGCCGCCGCCCGATCCAGGGGGATTTCGCCTCCCAACAGCCCCTCCTCGGGCAGGCGGCCCAGGAAGAAAAGGGCGTCGGTCACGGTCGCCTCCGTCCCGCCGCGACTGTAGCAGGCCGGCCCGGGATCGGCTCCGGCGCTCTCGGGACCGACGCGCAGCGCCCCTCCCGCGTCCACCCGCGCCTGGGAGCCGCCGCCCGCTCCGATGCTCTGAATATCGAGGCTGGGAATCCTCAGGGGAATCCGTTCAAGCACGGTGCCCTGAATCCGGGGCTCCCGCCCCTCGCACACCGAGATGTCGGTCGAAGTTCCGCCCACGTCGAGCGTGATCAGGCGATCGATTCCGCAGGCGCGGCCCGCGCTCATGGCGGCGACGATGCCGCCGGCGGGACCCGAGAGAACGGTCCGGACGGGTTGCGCGGCCGCGCGCCAGGCCGGAATCCATCCGCCGCTGCTCGACATGATCCGCAGGCGCCGGCTCCCCAGGCGTCGGCGGAGAGTCCCCAGGTAGGCCTCCATCGGCGGGACGAGCAGGGCGTTGGCCACCGTCGTGCAAGTGCGCTCATATTCGCGGAACTCGCCCGCCACCCGATGGGACAGCGACAGATGCCAGCCCGAGCCGCGCAGCGCGCGCGCCACCTCCCTTTCGTGCCGGGGATTGGCGTAGGCATGGAGCAGGCAGACGGCGACCGACTCCACGTTCAGGCGTCGGAGCCGGGCGCGGAGACGCCGCAGAGAAGCCGGTTTCAGCCGCCGCAGGACTTCTCCTCGCGGACCGCAGCGCTCCGCGACCCCGAGGCGAAAGCGATCGGCGAGCAGGGGCTCCCGCGCCGGAGGATCCAGGCGGAACAGGAGCGGCCGGTTCTGGCGGCCCAGCGCCAGGACGTCTTCGAATCCCGCGGTCGTGACCAGCGCGACTCTCCCGCCGCGCCTTTGAAGGAGCGCGTTGGTCGCCACGGTGGTCCCATGCACCACCCGGATCGACGAGCGCTCCAGGCCCAGGGCCGCGAGCCCCTGCAGCACGGCGCGCGACGGGTCTTCCGGCGTGGACCTCACCTTGAGCACCGCGACCGGGCCGCGTCGCGCCGCCACCACGAGATCGGTGAAGGTTCCGCCGGTATCGACGCCCACGCGGAGCATCGGGTGCGGTTTCGAGGCCATCTTGCCCTCTTTCGAAAGGGTCCCTATACTAACGCACCTTCCGCACGCTCCCCGGAGCCGCCATGCTCAATCTCGTCCGCATTTCTCTGATCGTTCTGGTCACGGCCATCGCGGGATCGCTCGGGATATTGAGCTGCCTCGTGCTCCCTAGCGGGGACGGCGTGCTGGCCCTGGCGAGAGTGTGGGCGCGGCTCGTGCTGGGACTTTGCGGCGTGCGGGTCGTCGTCGAGGGACGCGACAAGATTCGCCCGCCGGGACCTTACGTCTTCTTGTCGAACCATCAGAGCCAGTTCGACATCCCGGCTGCAGTGCTCGCCATCCCCATCCAGTTCCGGATCCTCGCGAAGCAGGAGCTGTTCCACATCCCTATTTTCGGGTGGGCGCTTCGGCTGTCGGGATTCGTCGCGATCGATCGGCGCAACCGGGACAAGGCGATCGCCAGCCTGGACCGGGCGGCCGAGAGAATCCGGCGCGGGCGATCCCTGCTGATCTTCGCGGAGGGAACCCGCTCTCCCGACGGCAGACTCCTGCCTTTCAAGAAGGGGGCGTTCGTGCTCGCCATCCAGGCCGGTGTGCCGGTCGTTCCCCTGGCCATCCGGGGCAGCCGCGCGGTGCTTCCGAAAGGCAGTCTGTCCATCCGTCCCGGGATCATCACGGTGGTGGTGGGCGATCCGATCGATCCCCGGCCGTTCAGCGTGGATCAGAAGGAAGCTCTGATGACGCGGGTTCGATCGGCGCTGGAGGCCGCGCTGGGGGCCGGCACGGCGGCCTAGAAGAACTTGAGCAGGGTGACCTGGGCTTCCTGCCTGCCGGCGAGGCCGGGAATGTCCGACTTCACCGCGATTCCCCAATCGAATCGGAGCAGCGTGCTCCAGGGGCCCATCACGTTCCCGGCGATCCCGAACCCCCCGAAACTTTGATCGCATCCCAGACAGCTCACTTCGGAGGGAGCTGGGAGCGGGGGGGGCAAGCCGTTCAAGGTCGAGTCCCGGACTCTCGCGTAATCGAGCGTCCCCTCGAGGCGCAGCGCTTCGGCGAAATTGAACCCGTAAGTGATCGAAGCGAGGAGCGCGCGGTCGAACTTGACTCCGGATCCCGAAAACCCCCGGACCCGGTTGCCGAAGAACCCGAAGCTGAACTTGCTGAACCGATCCTGATTCTCCCCGGTGAGGTACTCGGCGCGCAGCGACAGCTTTTGGAACAAGGGAAGGATGAACTGCTTCGCCAGCAGGGCGCCGGCCTCCGAATAACTCTTCTGGGTCGGATCGAAATCGATCAACCGCGTGCCGACGGCCACCGACGCGGGATCGGTATCCCCCCAGGGACCCCAGCGCCCGCGGCGGTGCCGCTCCCAATGGGCCCGGGCGGTGACGCCCCAACGGTTGAACTCTCCGGACGCGCCGTAGCCAGCGATCGACGTATCCCCGGGAACGCGGAAAGACTCGGTGTGCTTCCCACCTCCGAACTGCTCGAACTCCCACATCCCGATGAGCTTCAGCTTCAGGAAATTCCCCATCGGGACCCCGAGATTCAGCGAAGCGCTCTGGGTGCGCTGGCGAACCTCTTCCTCCTCGAGCTTCCGATCCCCGAGGTAGTAGTTGTCCGTTCCGCTGAAGGCCACCCCGAGGACGCTCGCGCCGGCGTCCAGACGGCTTCCCAGGAAACGCGGGCTCTGGATCGACGCCTGCAGCAGCGCCCCCGCAAAAAAGAAGTTGACCTGGCTGCCGGTGTTCTTGAAGTTGAAATCGAAGTAGTCGATCCCCGCGAGGGGCACGGGGAAGTCCAGGTCCTGCTCGTAGAACACCCCGACGGCCCCCAGAAGCGTCCGCTTGGTCAGCCCTTCCCGGACGACCCGCTCGCCCGAGCCGGTTCGGTCGAGGTAGCGGAAGCCCTTCTCCGTGTCGCGCAGCATCACGTGGGTCGATTGATGGGCCGCGGCGCGCTGCGCCTCGAAATCGGGCGCGTTGAGCGCGAAGTCGCTGAACTCGATCTCGCGCTGGACCACCAGGTTCACTCCGGAGATGTTCCAGATCTGCTGTCCCACGATCCGCTGCAGGACCCAGAGCGGGCGCTCTCCGGAGCCCGGGGCCGGCCCGTAGTGATCGCGCTCGTCGTTGCTGGTCACGGGCGGCTCCAGGCCGGTCTGGACGGAGGCGATGCGGATCTTCGCGAAACTCTTCCGATCGATCCACACCTTTCCCTGGTAGAGGCTCTTTCCTGGGGTGACGGGCGTGAAGTCCAGGACGTAGCAGTCCCGGCCGTCCGCGGTGTCGGTCCCGGCGTAGCGGTAGGCATAATCTTTGTTGAGATTGATGTTCAGCGGCAGGGTGATCACTTTTTCGGGCTGGATGAGCGGCAGGTCGGGGAGCTTCTTCCCGGTCCAGCGGACGCCGTTGAAAAGGAAGTCGGTCTGCTCCCATTCGCCGCCGGTCTTGGGGTCCCAATAGAAGTTGTTGAGCGTCGTCACGTCGACCGAGACGTCGGCGCTGGCGACCTTGTAGAGGTAGCGGATCTTCGCGGCCGCCCTCAGCGTGCGCAGCCGGCTGTCCTGGTCCGCCTGGAATTCCTGATGGTGCGCGATGATCTCCTCGGCGGTGATCTCGTGCTTGCCTCCCACGTCCACCGATTTCGGATTCCTGAGGTAGCCGGGCGTCGCGAACCGCTGGTAACGCAAGATCAGCGGCGTGGCGGCAAGCGGGACGGTCAATCGCGTGGTGTTGCTCTTCGCGTCGGGGGCGAGATCCGGCAGCGCCTTTTCGCTGTTCGCCAGCAAGTCGTCGAGGGCCGCGCCCGTCACGTCGGCGGTGTCGAGGAGGAGGCCCGCTTCGGAGGAGATCGGGGGGTCCTCCTTCGACCGATAGGCGAGGAGCACCTGAAAGGTCGAAGCGTCGAAGAACTTCCAGGCTTGCACCGCGGGCGCCCTTCCCGCCGCGGGGGCGCCGAAGCGTGTCTTGGAAGTCCCTTCGGGCGCCGGACCTACGGTGGGCGGGAAGAGTCGGCGCAGCAGGACGCACAAAAGCGACGCTTCCGGAGCGCCGGAAGCCTCGGGGCGAAGCTCGAAGAGCGTCAGTCTCGAGCCCCCGCTGAGGGCCCCGAGGTAGGTCTCGATCAAGGACGCCTCGCGAACCCGCGGGGCGCGCTGCGGCTCGGGAGCGGGCGCGGCGCTTCCCGCCGCCGGCCCTGGAGTTTCGGTCGCTACCGGCGAGGACGGAGGCGTCTCGTTCGTTGGGCTCGGCGCGAGTTGTTCTTCGGTTCCGGCTTCGGGAGGAACTGGCCCTGCCGGAGCCGCGGCCGGCGCTTCGGGAAGAGGCTGGGCCACCAGCCAGAGGGAGGCGGCCGGCAGGTGGCGCAGGAGCAGGGTCCCGGCCTGATCCAAGCCCGCAGCGGGGTCGATTCCTGCTTCGCCGCGGAGGGGAACGGCGTCCAGATACGGACCGAGGTCCTCTTGCAGGATCTTCTCGAGCAGATCGAGCCGGCGGATTCCCACCGAGCCCAGCACGATGAGAGCTTCCGGGTCCGCTCCACGGATCTCCACCGCGCCGTTCTTGATCAAGAACGCGAATTCCCTTGGCCCCGCGCCCGAGCCCAGCGTTCCCGGCAGATCGGGATGGTCGCCGATCTCGTAGAAGCGAACCTTGCCTCGAAACGTCTCGGCCACCTTGCGGAGGAACGCGCGCCAGGCCGTCAGATACTCGGCCTGCGAGGGAAGCGGGAGCTCGGCGCCGCCATAGAGGGGATTCCCGCCGACGGGAGTCAGGATCACGTCGAAGCCGGCTTCCCGGAACCGGCCTACGGTCGACTCCAGCTCCTCGAAGCGGAAAACCCCGCGTTCGGTCTCGATGCGGCTCCACGAAAAATGAACCCGTGCGTAGAGCGGCTGGGCCCCGCGGGCCTCGACCTCCGCGGCCCGGATCGGCCCCGGGCGCTGCTCTCCCGGCTTGTCCAGATCGACCTCGTATCCGAGGCCGGTCTTCGGAGGCTGCCACTTAGGAATCTCCCCGGCGGCCCCGAGCTTCGGGGACCCAACCAAGGCGCCGAGGGCGAGCAGGATCGCGGACGGGATAATGAAAGGAAGGCGCAAACGGGTGTCTCTCCGGAAGGTACGCGCGGCGGTCACGTTACCAGACGGGATCAAGCGGGTCAAACGGCGCGGGGCCACTACCATCCGCGCACCGCGATCCCGAGCCATCTTTCCAGTGAGGGAAGGTGCAGCACCGAAAGGACGGATATCGTCACGACGATCAGGATCGTCAGGAACATCAGCAGCGGGTCGCGATAGAGCTTCTCGGGGTTCTGCGCGACGCTCTCCTCCTGGTAGGCCAGATGCGTGTAGTACCCCAGGTAAATCATCAGCAGAGGACAGGCTATGATGTACTCGACATGGTACTTCACCAGGATTACCCCTACGAAAAACATGAAGCCCGAAGCGTAGGCCATCATGGCCGTGGCCAGGCGCTCCTCGGTGTAGTAGCGGAACGAGGAGCGATAGCGCGCCGCGCGCTCCGGGTCGCCGATGGAGCGGTACTCCGCGAAGCGCTTGGCAGCCATGAGATAGGCGCCGATGAGCCAGTAGGCCAGGAGGAAGGAAGAGGGCGGCAAGACGGACCCGCCGACGGCATACCACCCCAGCAGGAGGCGGATCGGGTTGTTGATCGCCTCCGAGAGAACGTCGAGATACAGCACCTCCTTCGTGCGGATTGGGGGAACGTTGTAGATCAGTCCCATGGTCCAGAGGGCGAGGAGAGAAACGAGGAGAGGCGTGGAGACGAGCGCGCCCAACAGCAGCCCCGCGGCGCCAAGCAGGGCCCACTCGGCGTACGCGAAAGGCAGACGGACCCTTCCGGCGACGACGGGTCGATTCTTCTTGGAAGGGTGATGGCGGTCGGTTCCCGCGTCGAGAATTTCGTTGAGCACGTAATTGCTGGAAGCCACCAGACAGGCGGACAGAATCGCGATGAAGGTGCCGAAGGCGTTCGAGGGGTTCCGGGTCGAGGGCTCCAGGAGCAGCGCGGCGGCGATCCCGGGCACGATGAAGATGTTCTTGAACCAATGATCGATCCGTGCCAGCTCGACGTACGGGCGAAGTCCTTCGTGCCTGGTTCCGCCGGCCGTCATCGCTGAGGCCCCTCCCCAATCTTCCGGGAATAGTAGGTCATCGAATCATGAAGGTTGACCGGGACGGTCCACGAGAAGATCGATCTTCCCCACGACGCGGCCGAGAGCTTCCGGCGCAACGGGCCCACCGGCAGATAACGCTCCAGACGCTCCGCCACGTAGCCGACCGAAAAGTACCACGTGTAACGCTCCTGGCGCTCCAAGGACAGCCGCGCGCTTTGCAGCGCCGAGCGCATCGTCTTGCGGTTGAAGTAGCAGACGTGCGCGACTCGATAGTGCCACCACCTCCGGCCGAGCAGGCGGGCAGCCAGACTCGAGGAATCGGGCGTGGTCACCACCAAGATGCCGCCGGGGTTCAGCGCCGCCGCCAAATTCCGGAGAAGCCCGAGGGGATCGGTGACATGCTCGATAACGTCGATGAGGGTGAGGATGTCGAAACGACGCCCCTGCAGCGCGGGGTGCGGATAGGACCCCTGCAGAAGCTCCACGCCCTCGCGGGCAGAGGCGATTTTCACGGCCCAGGAGCTCGGCTCGACCCCGGTGGCGTCCAGGCCCAGCTCTCGGGCCGCGCGGCACAGCAGGCCGATCCCCGCGCCCACGTCCAGAACGGTACGGGCTCCGGGCGCCATCCTGAGACAACGCCTCAGGATGCGCCTGAACGGACGAATCCGTCCCTCGCTTCCCGCGCTGTAATCCGGATCCTCCAATTCCGCATAGAGGCGGACGAGCTCCGAGCTGGGAAGCGGATCCGCGAAACGGAAGCCGCAGGCCTGGCATTCGACGATCCGGGCGGTCCTTCCGTAATGCGAGTCCGATATCCTGAGATCGCCGCTGCGGATCTCGCCTTCCACCGTGGAGGGAAGGAACTCCCTCGAGCGCTCCGATCCGCAAAGCCAGCACCTGCTCACGCGTCCTCCCGGGCGCGGCGCATTATGCACCGTTTGATTCCCCCGCGCACCTGTTTCTATAATTCCGCGAAGTCCCGCCGGGCGGGCGAGCCACCCACGAGGCATTCGACCGATGACGAGATCGGATAACACGTCCGCAGGCCGCCTGCTGCGCGCCTTCTATGTCGCGGCCTTAGTACTCTGCATTCTGCTTCGCGCGCTCTACGTGGTCATGTCCGATGCCTCCAGCCTCTACACCCAGTGGTCCACGGCCAGAGATGCGGAGGTCTACGATCGATTCGGCTGGAATCTCGCCGTTCACGGAACTCTCGGAGTCGGAAATCAGCCCAGTGGATTCGCCATGCCCGCCTACCCTCTTTTTCTGGCGGCGATCTACCGCGTCGCGGGCCACCTTCCCGGAGCGGCGCGCTGGATTCAGATCCTTCTCGGCGTCGTCACGATCGTCGCGCTGGGCCAGTTCGCCCGGATCCTGGGAGGCCCTCGCGCCAGGGCGCTCGCCGTGGCCATCGGCGCGGTCTATCCGTTCTTCATCTATTTCACCGGGGAAATCCTGACCGAGACCCTCTTCCTGGCCGCGTTCTCCGGAATGATTCTGACCGCCGCACGTCTGGGGGAGCGCGGACGCCTCCTCGACGGCGTCTTTCACGGATTGTGCCTTGCCCTGGCCTTCCTGACTCGCCCGGTCGGCCTTTTCCTGGAGCCGGCGGCACTCATCCTGGCCCGGCCGTGGAGCCCGGTGAACCGCCGATCCCGACTCGCCGGATTGGGGATCGGCTTCCTGCTCTTCGGCCTGGCCTGGGGGGGCTGGATTGCGCGCAACCGATCGGCGCTCGGCGAGACGGTTCTGCTCGATACGCACTCCGGCATGGCGCTATATCTGGGCCACCTCGAGTCGATCGGGGTGAGCCAGGAGGAAATCGGGCACCGACTCTGGTATGGGCACAGGGACATTGCTCGGGGCACTCTGCCGGGAGGCCCTGCCGGCGAGCTCGAGGCGAACCGGCGGGCCGGTGAGCTCGCGCGGCAGAGCATTCGCGCCGATCCCGGTCGGTTCCTGCGCAGCGTCGCCCGCAACATCGCGAGGATTTGGCTGCACCTCGACTTTTCCGAGGTGGGCTCTCCGACCGGCACGGTGGGGCTCGCGACCTTCGTGGGATGGGCCTCCTATGCGCCGGTCCTATTTCTGGCCGGCGCCGGCCTGGTTCGGCTGAGGCGCCTCCGGAGCCACGCTTTCACGGCGATCTTGGCGCTCTTCGCCACCAGCTCGCTGATACACGGAATCTTCATCGGCGGCCAGCGTTACCGGGTGGGGACCGTGGATCCCCTCCTGATCGTCCTCGCCGCCGTGGCGCTCGACGAGTGGCTCGGGCGATTTCCGCGAATCCGCCGATTGACTGGCGCGGAGAACCCCTCCTAATATCGGCTCGGTTCCGGTTTCATGGAGGACTTTTGGGCAACCCGGCCTTGACCCCCACGCCGATGGTCACCTTGACCACCGATTTTGGAGACCGGGATCATTACGTCGCCTCCATGAAGGGGGCTCTCCTCTCGCTGAACCCTTCGCTGAAAATCATCGATATCACGCACCAGATCGCGCCGCACCAGATCGCCGAGGCGGCGTTCACTTTGGGCTGCGCCGTGCCGACGTTTCCGGACGGAACCATCCATATCGTGGTCGTGGATCCCGGCGTCGGAACCCGGCGCCGCCTCCTTCTCGCGAGCACCGAGCGTCATTACTTCCTGGCCCCCGACAACGGAACGCTCGGGCTGGTTTTCGACGCCGAGCCGGCCCTCCAGGTGGTGCAACTCACCCAGGCCCGCTATTTCCGCCAGGACGTCAGTTCCACCTTCCACGGCCGGGACATTCTCGCCCCGGTGGCCGCTCACCTTTCCCTCGGCACCGACATGAGCCAGTTCGGCGATCCGGTCCAGGATTGGATGCCTTGCGCCTTCTCCGCTCCGGTCGGCCCGGTCGCGGGTAGGCTGGGGCTCAAGGTT
The DNA here is from genome assembly GCA_036004685.1 of Candidatus Polarisedimenticolia bacterium. Taxonomy (NCBI): domain Bacteria; kingdom Pseudomonadati; phylum Acidobacteriota; class Candidatus Polarisedimenticolia; species Candidatus Polarisedimenticolia bacterium. The sequence goes on from DASYRE010000038.1 coordinate 21,192, forward strand.
CTGGCCGTGGACCGGTTCGGAAACGTGATTCTCAACCTCAAGCGGCGCGCCTACCGGGAGGCGGGGGGAAGACCCGCGCCCGGGGCCCTCACGCTGGAAATCGGCGGGCGGACCATCCGGCGCCTCCTCCTCACCTACGACGAGGCGGACGACGGCGAGCCGTTCGCGCTTTTCAACAGCTGCGACTATCTTGAAATCGCCGCCCGCCAAGGCTCGGCGGCGGCCGTTCTCGGAGTGCTCGCCGGGCATCCCGCCACTGTCGTGCTTTGACGCCTCGATGTCGGTTGTGACGCCGCGGACGCTCGGGTAGAATCGCTTCCTCTGACTGCCTACGCCGATCTCGGCGGCGAACAGGCCGTTCGCGCTCCTCCCGGGAAAGATCAAGGAACGCGGCGGCGCGACGGATCGAGGCCGGATTGACTCCAGTCTATCTTCGCGGAGCCGTGCGCACGCCGATCGGGCGCTTTGGGGGCGCTCTTTCTTCCCTGACCGCGCCCGAGCTTGGTGGAAAAGCGGCGGCGGAAGCGATCTCGCGGGCTGGCGTCCGACCCGAGGAGATCGGAGAGACGATCTTCGGGTGCGCGCGCCAGGCCGGTGTCGGGCCGAATCCCGGCCGACAAGTCTCAAGGCTGGCGGGCGTCCCCGACTCGGTTCCCGCCTTCACCGTGAACCAGGCTTGCGCCTCGGGGATGAAAGCCGTCCTTCTCGCCGCCCAGGCGGTGCTGCTCGGTGAGGCCGACACCCTCCTGGCGGGAGGCACCGAGAGCATGAGCCGGGTCCCCTACCTGCTTCCGGGAGCTCGCTTCGGCATGCGCATGGGGCGCCAGGAGCTCGTCGACGGCATGTTCCGCGACGGATTTTTTTGTCCGCTGTGCGGCGAGCTGATGGGCGAAACCGCGGAGGCCCTCGCCCGGGATTATGGCATCGGCCGGCAGGAGCAGGATCGCTTTGCCGCCGAAAGCCAGCGACGCTGCCAGGAGGCGCGCGACCAGGGATTGTTCCGCGACGAGATCGCCCCGGTGGAAGTTCCGGGACCACGAGGCATCGTCCTCGTCGAAGCCGACGAGCATCCGCGGGTCGGAATCACCGAAGCTTCTCTCGCGAAGCTCCCGCCTGTTTTTGCTCCCGAAGGCAGCGTGACCGCGGGCTCCTCGTCGGGGATCACCGACGGCGCCGCGGCGCTGATCGTGTCCTCCTCGCCCGGAAGCGCGGCAGATCGAGGGCCGGTCGTGCGATTGTCAGCCTGGGCGAGCGCCGGCGTGGATCCGCGGCGGATGGGAATCGGACCCGTCCCGGCGGTGCGGCGGCTCTTGCAGCGCGCTTCGCTCTCCATCGACCAAATCGACGTGGTGGAAATCAACGAGGCCTTCGCCGCCCAGGTCCTCGCCTGCCAGCGCGAGCTCCGGATCGATCCGTCGCGCCTGAATCCGCGTGGCGGCGCCATTGCCCTGGGGCATCCCATCGGGTGCAGCGGCGCGCGACTCCTCGTGACCCTGTCCCACGAAATGACCCGACGGGACGCCCGCTATGGCATCGCCTCTCTCTGCGTGAGCGGAGGCATGGGAGTGGCGGCGCTTCTCGAGCGCGCCGCCTCAGACCGGCGTCCCGGAGACGCGTGATGCCGTTCAAAGCCCTTGACTACTACGACGTCGAGTCCCTCCTCACCGAGGAGGAGCGCCTGATTCGGGACACGGTCCGGGGGTTCGTGTCCGATCAGGTGATGCCCCGCATCGAGAAGCACTATCGGGATGGGACGTTTCCCGTCGAGCTGATCCCCGGGCTCGCGGAGCTGGGAACGCTCGGGGCCACGCTCGAGGGATATGAATGCGCCGGCCTCGGACCCGTGGCGTACGGCCTGATCATGCGGGAGCTGGAGCGGGGAGATTCTGGGCTCCGGAGCTTCGTGTCGGTGCAGGGCGGCCTGGTCATGTTTCCCTTGCACGCCTTCGGCTCGGAGGCGCAAAAAGAGAGATGGCTTCCCGCCATGGCCCGGGGGGAGAAGATCGGCTGCTTCGGCCTGACCGAGCCGGACTATGGATCGAACCCGGCTGGAATGTTGACCCGCGCCGTGAAGCGGAACGACCGCTACGTGCTGAACGGCACGAAAGCCTGGATCACGAACGGGACCCTGGCCGATCTCGCCGTCGTCTGGGCGAAGCTCGACGGCGAGATCGGCGCCTTCCTCGTGGAGAAAGGGACGCCCGGATTCAGCGCCCGGGACCACGAGGGCAAGTTCTCGCTCAGAGCCTCGGTGACGTCCGAGCTGGCCCTGCAGGATTGTGCCATTCCCCTCGAGAACCGGCTCGAGGGAGCCCAGGGCCTGAAGGCGGCGCTCGCCTGCCTGAATCAGGCCCGGTACGGCATCGCCTGGGGAGTCGTCGGATCCGCCATGGCGGTCTTCGACGAAGCCCTGGAATACGCCAAGACGCGCATCGTCTTCGGCAAACCGGTGGCGGGTCACCAGCTCCAGCAGCGCAAGCTGGTCTGGATGGCCACAGAGATCACCAAGGCGCAGCTTCTCTGTCTTCAGCTGGGCCGGCTGAAGGAGCGCGGTCGCGCCACTCCACAGCAAGTGTCCATGGCCAAAATGAACAACTGCTCGATGGCGCGGGAATGTGCCCGCCTGGGTCGGGAGATTCTGGGTGCCAGCGGCATCACCGACGAGTACCAGGTCGGCCGCCACCTCTGCAACATCGAATCGGTCTATACCTACGAAGGAACCCACGACATCCACACCCTGATCGTGGGCCAGGATCTCACCGAGCTCAGCGCCTTCTCCTAGCTCGGCCGACCGGGCGATCTCTCTTCCGGCCGAGCTTGGCCTGAGATTCAGCGGGGACGGCGTCCACTGACGGCGATCGCCCAGTCATGAACGCGAATTTCCACGAGACCCGCCTCCTCGAACCAGCCGAACACTTCCGGAAATGTGTGCTTGAACTGGAATCGCGGTGAGTACCAGTCGTAGGTGCCCAGCACCACCGATTGCCACGGTCCGCCGCCCGCGACTCGGACGACGCGAAAAGGAATGCCGAGGACCGGAATGCTCTGCAGGGCGTCGAGAGGGACCGCCAGATGGCATAAGGCGTAAAGAAGATGAGGAGGCAGGTGGACGGTGATTTTTCGCAGCAAGTCCGACGCCGCATAGCCATACCGCCCGTACGCCGAATAGACCCAGATGGCGATGAGCCCTCCCGGACGGACCAAGCGGGTCAGACGAAGAAAAGCCTCCCGTGTGTTGCTCGTGTGATGCAGGACCCCCATGCTGAATACCGCATCGAACGAAGCGTCGGCCAAAGGAGGGACGAGGATGTTGCCTCGCACGAAGTGCGGGCGGGGCAGCTCCGGACTCCGTTTCGCCGCGACCCAGACACCTTCGCTCATGTCCAGGCCCACGGCCTCCGCTCCATGCTCGGCCATCAGGAGGCTGAAGGCGCCGCTGCCGCATCCCGCGTCGAGCACGCGCTTTCCGGCCAGGCGGTCCGGAGCAACCCCGATCGTTGCGAGAAACGAGCTGTTGACCTCGCGAGCCAGGCGGTTGTCCAGGGGGGAGTTCTCGCGGAACTGCCATTGGTAGGAGAAGCTCTTGACGTAGGTTTCCGGGAGGAACTCCGGGATGCCCTGTCGCACCGGATAGACGGCGCCGCACTCGCAGGCGAGCTGCCCCTCCACGATCTCGCCCGACATTTCCTGGCTGGCGGAGGCTCGCAATCCGTGCCCGCAGCGGACACAGGCGAGGAACGACAACGCACTGTACTTCAAGGAATTCTCCTTTCCTAGCGGGGTTTTAACTTAGCACAATCTCGCTCCGGGCGCAGCCTTCCCGGCGGCGCGGCGTTTCGGCGCGGGTTGAATTCCCCCGCATCGCGATGCTATATTCCGGGCTCGATCGGCGCCGACGGCCCGCCGCATGTGGAGCGCGCTTGCCTTCCCAGTCTGGACTCACCGGAAACCTCCGGACGATGCCGCTTCCCGATCTCCTGCAATGGCTCGGGCAGGGGCGCAAGACCGGGACGCTGGTCCTCCAGCGGGATTCGGCCAAGAAGCGCCTCTTCGTGGTCGACGGAAACATCGTGTCTTCCGGCTCGAACGATCCGCGCGAGTTCCTCGGACAAATCCTGGTGAGTCAGCAGCTCCTCACCGAGGCCCAGCTGAAGGAAGCCTTCGACCTGCAAGAGAAGAGCCGGGTCATGCTGGGCCGCGTGGTGGTGCAGAAAGGATGGATTCCCGAAGAGGTGGTGGTCCAGGCCCTGAAGCGCAAGACGGAGGAGACGCTCTACAGCCTCTTCCTGTGGCCCGATGGCGAATTCGCGTTCGAGCAGGGGGCCGTGCGCGAGATGGACTCGATTCCCATCTGCCTCAAGGTCGAGGAGGTGCTGCTCGAGGGTCTGCGCCGCTACGATCTGGCCCAGCGGATCCGGAAAGCCTTCCCGAGCACCGCCGTCGTCCTGTCCCGCACCGAAACCCAGCCGCCCGCCGACCTCCTCGTGAACCTGTTCGCCAAGCGGGCGCTCGAGCTCGTCGACGGAAGCCGCTCGATCCGGGAGATCAGCCTGGAGCTTCACGCTCCGGAATTCACGGTGAGCTATTTTCTGCTCTCGGCGCTGGAGCGCGGCTACGTGCGCATCGCCGAGCAGGGACCCGCGGCCCCGGGATCGCCGCCCGACCGGTCGCACGCGGACGGGCTCCGCCAGGCGAAGGAGCTGCTGCGCTCGGGGGCCTTCGAAGAGGCGCTGGCGATTTTGGACCGGATGGCGGGTCCGGTGGAGAGGACGTCGGAGGTGAACGAGCTCACCAAGACCGCGGAGCTGAACCTGGTCGATCGCCTGTATCGGGGGCCGCTGCCCGCCAAGCGGGTGCCCACTCTCGCGCGGCCCCTCGAGTCGCTCCTGGGCGAGGCGCTCACTCCGGAAGAGGTCTTCCTGGTGAGCCGAATCAACGGATCATGGGATCTCAAGTCGATCGTGAGCATCTCGCCGCTTCGCGAGGTCGACGCCCTGAGGGTCCTGAAGCGGCTGAAAGAGCGCGGCATCATCTCCTTGAAAGAGCCCTAGGCGGCGTCTTTCCACGTCCTTCCATGAACGCCTGCATGCCGGACCGTCGGCTTCGCTCGGCACCGCGGCCGGAGCCTCTCAGATCGATCTCGCCTGGGGAGGATGGACCTCTCCGATCTCCTCGTACCGCTCCGACTCCATCTGAATCGTGGTGTGGCAGATTCCGAAACGCTCCTCCAGCATCTCCTTGATGCGGTTCAGCGTCCGATCGCTGTCGGCCAGGAATCGATCCCTCACCACGACGTGGCCGCTGAGCGCCGGCATCCCCGTCGTGATGCACCAAACGTGGAGATCGTGGAGCTCGCAAACCCCTTCCACCGATTCGATCGCCCGCGCGATGTCGGGGAGGACGGTCTGCGACGGCGCCGCCTCGAGCAGAATGTCGCAGGCCTCCTTCATCAGTCGCAGGGCGCCCCAGAGAATCACGACGCCGATCCCGAGGGAGATCAAAGGGTCGGCACGATACCATCCCGTGAAGCGCATCACGAGGCCGCCGGCGATCACTCCCAATGAGGAGAAGGCGTCGCCCAGGACGTGCAGCAGCGCCCCGCGGACGTTCAGATTCTGGCGGGACGGCGAGAGCAGGGCGATTCCCGCGAGATTCGCGACCAGCCCGATCACCGCGATCCAAAGCATGAGAGTCGTCTGGACCGGACGGGGATGCATGAGACGCCGGAAGGCCTCGTAGAACAGATAGAGCGACAGCACGGCGAGGAGCGTTCCGTTGAAGAGCGCGGTCAGGATCTCGAGGCGGTAATAGCCGAAGGTCTTGCGGTCGGTCGCCGGCTTCGACGCGAAGCCCATGGCGAACAGGCACAGCAGGAGGGCCAGGAGATCGGTCATCATGTGGCCCGAATCGGATAGCAGCGCCAGGCTCTGCGCCAGCAGGCCGCCCACGGCTTCCAGGACCAGGATGGTCGCCGTCAGGCCCACGCACCAGCGCAGGCGGACTCGGTCCCGATCGGCCCGGCCGGCGTGATGGCCGCTCAAGGCGGGCCTCCTTCGAGAACCACCACCGCGGCCGCCGACTCCGCGCTGTGGGTGAGGCTGAGGTGAGCCCGCCGCAATCCGCGGCGTTCCATCACTTCCTCCGCCCTCCCCGACAGGGCAAGCTCCGGACGCCCCGAGGGCCCTCGCACCACCTCCACCTGCCACCATCCCAGCCGCCATCCGGTGCCCACGGCCTTCATGAAAGCCTCCTTGGCGGCGAAACGGGCGGCGTAGTGGATCGCGGGACGCCGGCGCCCCTCGCAATACGCCGCTTCCGCCTCGAGGAACACCCGGCGCACGAAGCGGCTGCGATCCTTTTCCAGAAGCCGGCGAATACGCTCCACGTCGCACAGATCGATGCCGATTCCCAGGATCATCCTCTCACTCCGCGGCGGCGCGGCGCCGGAACGATTCGAAGCGGGCCGTCCCTTCGGCTCCAATCTTCAAGTACCTCCTCGCGTCGCGCCACGCGGGAAGCACGAACACCTCCACCCGGCCCTCGCGCCCCACGTAGCTGCGCTCGAGCTCCTGGTGGAAGTGCCCGAGGACCAGAGTGTCGAATCCGGCGCTCCTTCCCTTCAGGGCGTAGTCCCGGCATTCCTCCTCGGGGAAGCTCGCCCGGTGCCGGGCGTTGGTGCGGGCCATCGACCGCTCCAGTCGCGCGGCCAGCTGCACGGCCCGGCGCGCCGGAAGAAGGTTCAGCAAAGCGGGCAGAATCGGCCCTTTCGACACCCAGCGCCAGAGCCGGTACGGAACGTCCTTCCGGTTGACGCAATCACCATGGGCGAGAAGCAGGCGGCGGCTCCCGAAAGAGATCTCGAGAGCCTCCTCCACGAGCTGGTCGAACGGATCGCCGTGATACGAGGAGCGCAGGTGGTAATCGCGGTTCCCCTCGACGTAGGCGATCTTCACCCCCCGCTGGCGCACCTCGCGGAGCGCCGCCACGACGCGCCGGTGGCTCGGTCCGATCAACGAAGGGTTCCCGATCCACAGGTCGAACAGATCGCCGAGCAGGTAGAGGCCCGTGACGTCTGCGGGGAGGGTCTCGAGGAACTCGACGAACGCCTCGACCTCGGGATCGCCGTCCCGCAGATGGGCGTCACCGAGCAGGAGGATCCAGCTCATTGGCGAATGAGATCGGCGTACCCTCCGGAAAGAGCCTGCTCCCGGATCGAATTTCCTCGAAGCATCCACTCGGCGACCAGGCTGAAAAAGACGCGCTCGGACGCGCGCCGCGTCTCGCCGCCACCCTTCCCCGCGGCTTCCGCACCCCGCGCCGCTTTCAATCCTTCCGCCGCCTTCTGAATCGCCTCTCCGAGGGCGGCGCTGTCCAGCTCCAGGAGGCTCTTGCCTTCGGAGGTCTTGTCGGTTGCGCCTCCGGCGGCGCCCAGCCGGCGGGCCACGTCCGCCCCGTACTGCGCCTCCGTCAGGAGATTCTCGTCCCGCACCTGGGCGAATTCGGCCGCCGCCTTCTCCAGATCGCCCGCGCCGAGGTGCGTGAGCGCCCTCTCGTAGAGGGGCGGGGCGAGCCGGGGGGCCAGTGCCGCGGCCCGGTCGAGTTTCTTGGAGGCCTCGGCGTAACGGTGGGAGCTGAAATCGGTTCGCGCGTCGGCGAGCAGCGCGAGCGCGAAGAGCACCGGGTTGGGGTGGGCGGCAGCCGTGAACGCCTCCACCGAGCGACGATACGCCGCGGCGCCGCGGGATCCGTCCCCCGCGAACTGATACAGGCGCCCGAGCCGGAACTGATCTTCCGCGGAGAGGCCGGTCTTTTCGCCATATCGGGAGATCCCCTCGCGGGAGGCTTTTGCGACGTCGTCGGTGCGGTCGAGGTTGGCATAGACGGCGGTGAGGTAGTACCAGCTTTCCAGGTTGCCCTCCTTCGCGCGCGCCTTCTTTTCCAGGAGCGGAACCGCCCTCTCCCGGTAGGACCGGCTCTTGTCGGCCATCGACTTGAGATCGTAGACGTAGGCGAGCTGGTAGAAGAGCTCCCCGTCATCGATCCCCTGGTCGGCTGCCTTCTCCAGCAGGGGAAGCGCCTCATCGTACTTCCCCTCGTCGTAGAGGCGGCCTCCCTCCTCGGCCGCGCGTTTCGCCGCGGAGGCGGCGCAGGCGCCGGCGAGCAGCAACAGCAAGGCCAGCGTGGAGAGCGCGACGGAGGCGTGTCGGCGGAGGGCCATGGAGTCTCCTTCGGGTTCGCGGGATCGTCAAGAGCGCGGCGCGCCGCCATGATAGCACCCGCCGTTTCACCGGTTCAAGAATCCTCCGGCGACGGGTCGCGCGGGCGCGTGAACTCGTCGAGCCTGCGGAAGCGATCGTAGTCGCCGGATAGGATCGCCCGCCGGGCGCGCGCGATGACGGAGGCGAAATAGGCGAGGTTGTGAAGGGTGTTCAGCCGCGCCGCGAGAATCTCGCCCGATTGATAGAGGTGCCGCAGATAGGCGCGGGAGTAGCGGCCGCAGACGCCGCACGCGCAGCTGGGATCGAGCGGGCCCGCATCCTCGCGGAATTCGTTGCGCTTGATGTTGATTCTTCCGACCGACGTGAACAGCGTTCCATTGCGGGCGTTGCGCGTGGGGAGCACGCAATCGAAGAGATCGACGCCCTCCCCGATGAGATCGACGATCTGTTCCGGCGTCCCAATCCCCATGACGTAGCGCGGAGAATCCGAGGGCAGCATCGGCGTCACGGAGGAGACCACGTCGCGCGCCAGGGGCGGCGGCTCGCCGACGCCGACGCCTCCAATCGCCAGCCCGTCGAATCCCAGCGAGCCGATCTCCTCGGCGCTGCGCCTCCGAAGGTCGGCGTGGACGCCGCCCTGGACGATTCCGAAGCGGCGTGTCCCGGCGGCGAGCGGCGTATCGAGGCTCATCCGGGCCCAGCGCGTCGTCCGCGCCACGGCCTGCTCGACCCGGTCGCGCTCCGCCGGATAGGGCGGGCAGTCGTCCAGGGGCATCACCAGGTCGGAGCCGAGCGCCGCCTGGATTTCGACGCAAAGCGCGGGAGTCATCCGAAAGCGGCGTCCGTCGACGTGGCTTGCGAACTCGACCCCCGTCTCATCGATGCGCCGCAGACTCGCCAGGCTGAAGACCTGGAACCCGCCGCTGTCGGTCAGGATGGCGCCGTCCCACCCCATGAATCGATGCAACCCCCCGAGCTTCCGGATGGTGTCCGACCCCGGACGCAGAAAGAGATGGTAGGCGTTCCCCAAGATCAGCTCGAAACCCAGCTCCCGAAGGTCGCGCGGCTCCACCGCCTTCACGCTGCCCAGGGTCCCGACCGGCATGAAGGCGGGGGTCGAGACGCTGCCGTGCCGCGTCTCCATCCTCCCGAGGCGCGCCCGGGAGGCTGGGTCGCGTGCCGTGACCTGGAAGAACAAGCTCCCTCCCGAGGCTCAGAGAATCAGCATGGCGTCGCCGTAGCTGTAGAACCGATAACCGCTCTCGACCGCCCGGCGATAGGCGACGAGAATCCTGTCGCGGCCGGCGAAGGCGCAGACGAACAGGAGAAGCGTGGAGCGCGGCAGATGGAAATTCGTGATCAGGGCGTCGACGCAGCGGAAGCGGTGGCCGGGAAGGACGTAGAGCGTGCATTCGCCCTCGTCTTCCCGCAGCAGATGGTCCCGCCCGGCGGCCTGCTCCAGGACCCGCGCGGTCGTGGTCCCGACGGCGACGATCCTCCCGCCGCGCCGCTTCGCGTCGCGGATCGCGGCGGCGGTCGCTTCCGGAAGCCGAAACCGCTCGGCATGGATTCGGTGGGAGCGCGCGTCCTCGGTTCGTATCGGAAGAAAGGTGCCGGGCCCGACGTCCAGCGTCAGGAAAGCGAGGCGCACGCCCCGCTCCCCCAGCCGCTGCATGAGCTCGGCGGTGAAGTGAAGTCCCGCGGTCGGGGCGGCGACCGAGCCGGCCTGCCGCGCGTAGATCGTCTGATACCGTTCGGCATCACCGGGGGATCGCCGATCGCTCGCCGCGCGCCGGATGTAGGGCGGCAGGGGGACGGAGCCGCAGCGCGCCAGCAGCGATCTCACGTCGCACTCCGCGGGGAACGCCAGAACGATCGACTCGCCCGATCTTCCGAGCACCTCCGCGCTCGCTTCCCCGAAGCGCAGCGTCATCCCGGGACGCAGCTCGCGGACCCCTTCGCACAGCGCCTCCCAGACTCCCGGACGAGGGCGCTCGCGCACCAAGAGAAAGTCCATCCGGCCGCCGGTGGCTTTCCTGCCTTCGATCCGGGCGGGGAAGACCCGCGTGTCGTTCAGGACGAGAAGATCTCCGGGCTCGAGCCTGCCGGGAAGATCCGCGAAGCTCGCGTGATCCGCCGTCTCCCGGCGGCGATCCAGGACCATAAGCTTCGATTGATCCCGGATGGCCACCGGCTCCTGCGCGATCTGCGCGGGAGGCAGGATGTAATCGTAATCCGACAGGAGGATAGGCGCTTCTCCGGGGGCGCTTCCACCGGGATCCGTCCCGGCGCGCTCCGCGCCGCTCACGGCGCCTTCCGGTAGGGAATCGGATCGGCGACACCCGCCTCGCGAAAGCCCTTCAGGCGGAGGCGGCACGAGTCGCACTCTCCGCAGGCCGTCTCTCCTCCTTCATAGCACGACCAGGTGAGATGAAAAGGAGCCCCCAGACGAATCCCTTCGGCGACGATCTCCCCTTTCCTCATGTGGATCAACGGGGCGAGCACGCTGAGACGGGTCTCCGGCCGCGTGCCTTGCCGCACCAGCTCATTGAAGGCGCGCAGATAGGCCTCGCGGCAATCGGGGTAACCGGAGCTGTCCTCCTCCACCGCCCCGTAATAGATGCGGGTCGCTCCGAGAACCTCGGCCCACGAGACGGCGGTGGCGAGGAGATGCGTGTTGCGGAACGGGACGTAGGTGGCGGGAATCGCCGAGCCACTCGGCGCCGACAACGGCAGCGACAGGTCGGTCAGGCTCGAGCCTCCGATGGCGCCCAGCGGATCGACGCGCGCCAGGAGGCGGCGTCGCACGGCATAGTGATCGGCAATCGCCTCGAAGGCGCGCCGCTCCCGCTCCCGCGCCCTTTGCGAATAGTCCAGATGGAGAAAGGCCGGCTCGTGATCCCGGCAGACCATCGCGGCCACGACGGCGGAGTCCATGCCCCCGCTGACCAGGGCGACGGCCAGCTCCCCTCTCCCCTTCATCAAACCCCCCGCGTCCCGGGAAGCCAGATGGTCTTGTGCAGCTGGGTCTGCAGGCGCACTTCGAGCCGGTCCTCCAGGATCCACTCCGCCAAGGAGCGGAGGGGAAGCACGCCGAAGACCGGAGAGAAAAGCACCTCGTGCGCTTCCGCCAGACGCCGCTCGCGCACGAGGCGCCGGGCCCATTCGTAATCGGGGCGATCCTGGATGACGAACTTGACCTCGTCGGAGGGCTTCAGCCGCGGCAGGTTCTCCCAAAGATTGCGCGCGACCATGCCGCTCGCGGGGCACTTGAGGTCCATCACGATGCGGACCCGGCGATCCACGCCGCCGATGTCGAGACTTCCCCCGGTCTCGAGCATCACCTCCTTCCCCTGCTCGAGAAGCGATCCCATGAGGGCGTGCACCGAGGGCTGGGCCAGAGGCTCTCCTCCGGTCACCAGTATGAGACGAGTCCCGTGCGCCGCCAGCCGCTCCAGGATCGCCTGCACGGTCATCGCCTCCCCTCCCTCGAACGCGTAGGACGTGTCGCACCAGACGCAGCGCAGGTTGCAGCCGGTCAGGCGGACGAAGGAGCAGGGACGTCCCGTCTGGGTCGATTCGCCCTGGATGCTGTGGAAGATCTCGGTGATCTGGAGCGTCTCCGCCTCTCTCGTCATGCGATCAGGCTCCGCAACAACGCCAGGTTCACCTTGTCCTCCGCGTAATCGGGGCCCTTCGGCGTTTCAAGCACCATGGGAACGTCCTGGAGCCTCGAATCGACGAGCAGAAGCCGGAACGCCTCGATCCCCAGATGCCCTTTGCCGATCTGCTCGTGGCGATCAACCCGGCTTCCCAGCTCCCTCTTGGAGTCGTTGAGATGAATCGCCTGCAGCTTGGAGGTCCCGACCCTCGAATCGAACTCCTCGAGGGTCCGCGCGTAGCTCGAAGCGGTGCGGAGATCATACCCCGCCGCGAACACGTGACAAGTGTCCAGGCACACTCCGACCCGTGCGGGGTCGTCGACCGCCTTCAGGACGGCGCCGAGATGATCGAAGCGATGCCCGAGGCCGGAGCCCTGGCCGGCCGTCGTCTCCAGGAGGATTTTCACGCGGTGGCTCGGGTATTTCGCGTGCACCCGATCGATGCCGCGGGACAGCCGCGCCAGCCCCGCCCTCTCGCCCGATCCCATGTGGCATCCGGGGTGCGTGACCAGGTAAGGAATCCCCAGCGTTTCGCAGCGCTCGAGCTCCACCGCGAAGGCTTGGATCGACTTCTCCCAAAGGGCGTCGTCGGGAGAGCAGAGATTGATGAGATACGAGTCATGGGCGATGACGGGGCCGAGACCGGTCATCCGGAGATTGGCGGCAAAGCGCTCCGCTTCCCCGGCGCGGAAGGGGGCGGCCCGCCACTGGTTGCTGCTCTTGACGAAGATCTGGAGGGCCTCGCAACCGACGGTCTTTCCTCTCAGGACGGCGCGATCCACTCCTCCCGCGATCGAGATGTGGCTTCCGAGCCGGGCGCGCGCGGGAGCCGGCGGGGGCGTCCCGCGCTTCCGTCGCTCCGCCCGCTTCTTGGGCCTCACGGCAGGCAAATCGGCCGGACGATTCCGTGGGCCGGCGAGGACGCGATCCGGCCCGCGATCTCCCGCTCTTTCCGCTCCGGATGGCGCCGCACTCGGCCCCGATCGCTCCTCCGAAAGAGTCGATCCCATTCGGCAACAGGTCGATTGAGACAATTCTGACGACGCGGACGGGCCATCGGGGAGCTGCGACCTCTTGAGAACGGGCGGGAGGGACTGGAATAGCGCCTGCTTGAAGCGTAGCATCGCGCTTCTCGGACTGTCAAACTCCGAGGCCGGCGCCGAGCCCGGCTCACGGCGCGCCTCGCCGGCGGCCGATCGGCGCATTCCTTGACGGGACAAGGCGTTTCGGCTATCTTGAGTTTCGCATCATGGCGCGGCGCGAGGCGCCGAAAACCCCAAGTCAAGGAGATTCGACGTGAGATTCCGCCGATCCATCGCCGTGGCGGTTCTTCTGGCATTCTCCGCGATCGGCCCGGCGTTGCTGGCAGCCGCGGACACGAAGCCCGCCTCCAAGAAGAAGCCGAAGACCCCTCCCGCCGAAGCGAAGAAGGCCCCCCCTCAGACCGGCCCGGCCACCAACGTCACGGTCCAGACCCAGGGCGAGGTCACCGTCGTGGAGAATTACTACCTGGACCTTCCTGGGATCGACCTCTCCACGCTGACCCCGAAGCAGAAGCAGAAGTACCTCGACCGCGTGAACAAGGAATTCTGCAGCTGTGGCTGTCCCAACGACACGATTGCGCGCTGCCTGGTGAACGATCCCAAGTGTCCGACCGTCCGCGGGCTCGCTGAAAAAGTCCTCAGCGAGATCAAGGCGGGCGGCTAGCCCCGCGAAAAAGTCGCCGTTGTGGGCTCCTGATGCGTGTGCTATATTGACGCGCCATTTCATTGCTCGCATTGAACCTTTCCACGGACCGGCCTCCCGGGGCCGTCCCCATCGGCGCGCCCCGGTCGGGACGGCCGGCCCGCGGCGAGGTCACAGGAGAGTCCGGGCATGAAGGTCTTTGACGTCTCCGAAATCCGCAATGTGGGATTGATTGGCCATGGAGCGGCCGGCAAGACCTCCCTCGCTTCGGCGCTGCTTTTCGATTCGGGAGCCGTGAACCGCCTGGGGAAGGTGGAGAACGGCACGACGGTGACGGATTACGACGAGGAAGAGATCCACAGAAAGGTCTCCATCGCCTCGAGCCTCTGCCATTGCGAGTGGAGGAAGCAGAAGATCAACGTGATCGACACGCCGGGGTACGGCACCTTCATCGCCGGGGCCAAGGGAGCGCTCCGGGTGACCGACGCCGCCGTGACGGTCGTCTGCGGCGTGTCGGGCGTCGAGGTGCAGACCGAGAAAGCCTGGTCCTTCGCCGACGAATTCCAGCTTCCGCGCCTTCTCTTCATCAACAAGCTCGACCGCGAGCGCTCCAGCCACGCCCGCGCCCTGGAATCGATCCAGAGCCGGTTCGGGAGGACCGCGATCCCCGTGCAGCTGCCAATCGGATCGGAGAAGGACTTCCGCGGCTTGGTGAACCTCCTGGACATGACCGCCCTGCTCTGGAGCCGCGACGAGAGCGGCAAGTTCGAATCGGGACCCATCCCCGCGGATTTGGCCGACGAGGCGAAGGTGGCCCGAGAGAAGCTGATCGAGATGGTCGCGGAAACCGACGAGGCCCTCATGGAGAAGTTCTTCGAGGCGGGCGATCTCTCGGGCGACGACCTGCGCGCCGGGCTGCGGGCGGCGGTCCGAGCACTCAAGATCTTCCCGGTGCTTTGCGGGTCCGCCCTGCTCAACGTCGGCGCCCAGCCCGTCCTCGACGCCATGGTCGATCTCCTTCCCTCCCCCGCCGATCGCGGCGAGGTGAAGGGGGTGGATCCGCGCACCAACACCGAGGTGGCCCGCCGGCCGATCCCCGAAGAGCATGCCTCCGCCTTCGTGTTTCGGACCATCGCCGATCCTTTCTCGGGAAGGATCAGCCTGTTCCGCGTCTTCAGCGGCGTGCTGAAGTCGGACAGCGTCGTCCACAACGTGAACCGCGGCGCCGCCGAGAGGTTCGGCGCCATCTCCCTGATGCAGGGAAAGGAGCTGATTCACGTCGACGAGGTCCGCGCCGGGGACATCGCCGCCATTCCGAAGCTCAAAGAGACGCACACGGGAGACACCCTGGCCGACAAGGCGCACCCCGTCCTCTACCGGCCGGTCGTCTTCCCCGAGCCCTCCATCTCCTTCGCCATCGAGCCCAAGAGCCGCGGCGACGAGGACAAGATCTCGAGCGCCCTGGCCCGCATCGCCGACGAGGATCCGACCATCAAGGTCTCGCGGGACCCCCGGACCCACGAAATGCTGATCTCCGGGACCGGCGAGCTGCACGTCGAGGTCGCCGTGGCCAAGATGAAGAAGAAGTTCGGCGTCGATGCCATCCTCCACGCCCCCAAGGTTCCCTATCTCGAGACGATCAAGGCGCGCGCCGAGGCGCAGGGACGCCACAAGAAGCAGACCGGGGGGCACGGACAGTTCGGCGACTGCAAGATCCGCATCGAGCCCCTGCCGCGCGGCGGCGGCTTCGAGTTCGTCGACGAGATCTTCGGGGGCGCCATTCCCCAGAACTTCCGGCCAGCGGTGGAGAAGGGGATCCAGGAATCGCGGATGCGCGGGTATCTCGCAGGCTTCCCGGTCGTCGATTTTCGCGTCGTCCTCCACGACGGCTCGTATCACACCGTCGACTCCTCGGAGCTCGCGTTCAAGATCGCCGGCTCCCTGGCGTTCAAGAAGGCGATGGAGCAGGCGAGGCCGACGCTGCTCGAGCCGATCATGAACGTCTCGGTCGAGACACCTGAGGAGTTCATGGGCGACATCATGGGCGACTTGAACAGCCGGCGCGGCCGCGTGCAAGGCGTCGACTCCCAAGGCTCCGCGCAGGTGATTCGCGCCCAGGTGCCGATGTCGGAGATGCTCACCTATTCTTCCTCCCTCAAGTCGATCACCGGAGGGCGCGGCTCCTATCACATGGAGCTCTCCCACTACGAGGAAACTCCCGCCCAGATCCAGACCCGGATCATCGCCGAGCACAAGCCGCAGAAGGCCCAGGAAGAGGAAGCCTGAGGCCGTGATGCAGGAGCACACCGAAATCCGCGACCTCGGCAGCCGCGAGAATCAGGAGGCGATCGTCCGCGGATGGCTCTACGCCCGCCGCGAGTCGGGAAAAATCCGCTTCCTCGTCGTCCGGGACGGCACTGGATATCTTCAATGTGTGGCCGCGGCGCAGGAGATTCCTCCGGAGGTCTTCGCATTGTGTGGGACCCTGGGGCAGGAATCTTCGGTGGAGGTCCGGGGGCCGGTCCGCCGGGAGGCTCGCGCCCCGGGGGGATTCGAGATGGGGCTGCGCGACCTGAAGGTCCTGCATGCCGCCCATGACTATCCCATCACCCCGAAGGAGCACGGCCCGGAGTTTCTCCTGGATCACCGGCACCTTTGGCTCCGGTCGTCGCGCCCCCACGCCCTGCTGAGGATCCGGAACGAGGTCTGCCAGGGCTGCCGGGAGTTCTTCTACTCCCGGGGCTACGTTCTCATCGACTCTCCGATGTTCACGCCGGCGGCCTGCGAGGGGACCTCCACCCTCTTCGAGACCGATTACTTCGGCGAGAAGGCCTACCTGACGCAGTCCGGCCAGCTCTACCTGGAACCGGCCTGCATGGCGTTCGGAAAGGTCTATTGCTTCGGCCCGACGTTCCGGGCCGAGAAATCGAAGACCCGCCGCCACCTCACGGAGTTCTGGATGCTCGAGCCGGAGATCGCCTTCGCCGAGCTCCCCGACATCATGGCGCTGGCCGAGGAGCTCGTCGTCGCCCTCGTCGTCCGGGTGCTCGACCGGAGCCGGGAGGATCTCAAGGTCCTGGAGCGCGACACCTCCCGCCTGGAGAAGATCGTCGCCCCCTTTCACCGCATGAGCTACGACGAGGCGGCCCAGGCGCTGTCCGATCCCGCGGTGCAGGCGCGTGCCCGCGAGCAGGGCGCTCCTCCGTTCGAGCCGGGCGGCGACTTCGGGGGCTTTGACGAGACCGTTCTCACCGAGAAGCTGGACCGCCCCGTGATCGTCACGCACTATCCCACCGCGCTGAAGGCCTTCTACATGCAGCCCGATCCCGCGAACCCGGAGCGGGTGCTCTGCATGGACGTGCTGGCTCCCGAGGGATACGGGGAGATCATCGGCGGCAGCCAGCGCATCCACGATCACGATCTGCTCCTATCGCGGATTCGCGAGCATCGCCTTCCGGAAGAGGCGTTCCGGTGGTATCTCGAGATTCGCAAGTACGGAACGGTTCCCCACGCCGGATTCGGCATGGGGATCGAGCGCCTTGTTTCGTGGATCGCGGGCGTGCGGCATCTCCGGGAGGCGATTCCTTATCCCCGGATGCTCCATCGCCTCTATCCCTGAAGCGGCGGGAAAGCGACCCCCATGCCCGTCCCCGCACCGGTCCGCGTCGGCTTCGTCAGCCTCGGCTGCCCCAAGAACCTCGTCGATTCGGAGGTGATGCTCGGCAGCCTGCGCGGCAGCGGCTGCGAGCTCTCCGCCGACCCCGCGGATTCCGACGTCATCGTCGTGAACACGTGTGGCTTCATCGAGTCGGCGAAGCGCGAGTCGATCGACACCATCCTGGAGATGGCGGAGCACCGCAAGAAGGGGCGGTGCCGCCGGCTCGTCGTGGCCGGATGCCTGGTGCAGCGCTATCACCGGGAGCTGCGCGATGAGATTCCGGAGATCGACGCCTTCGTGGGGCTCGACGAGCTCGACAAGATCGTCCAGGCGGTCCGGGGGGATCTCGCCTCCGCCGCCTCCGATCCCGCCGCCGCGATCTCGGGAATGGCCCGGGCCCTCTATGATCATCGCGCCGCCCGGGTCCTCGCGACCCGGCCGCATCTCGCCTACCTCAAGATCTCCGAAGGGTGCGATCACGTCTGCTCCTTCTGCGCCATTCCCTCCATGCGGGGCCGGATGCGCTCCCGGAGCGTCGCGTCCCTCCGCCTGGAGGCCGAGGCTCTGGCGCGGCGCGGCGTGAAGGAGTTGATTCTGATCGCCCAGGACAGCACCGACTACGGAGCGGATCTCGGCGACGGCGCCGATCTCGCGGGCCTGCTCCGAACCCTCGACGCCGTCCCCGGGATCGAGTGGATTCGGATCCATTACGCCTACCCGAACCGGGTCAGCGACGCGCTGCTCCACGCCATGGCCGCTTCCCCGAAGGTCTGCCGGTATCTGGACATCCCCTTGCAGCACGCCGATCCGGCGATCCTGAGGAGCATGCGACGGGGAGGCGGCGGCGCCGCGCACCTCCGGCTGATCCGCAAGATCCGCCGGATCCTTCCCGGCTGCGCGCTGCGGACCACCTTCATCGTCGGGTTTCCGGGGGAGACCCGACATTCCTTTCGGATGCTCTGCGATTTCGTGCGCGAGGCTCGGTTCGAGCACGCCGGTGTGTTCGCCTACTCGCACGAAGAGGGCACGGCCGCGTTCTCCCGTCGGGACGACGTGTCCGCGGCCCTCAAGAGCCGGCGCCGCGATCGTCTCATGGAGATTCAGGCCGCCATCGCTCTCGAGCATAACCGCGCCCGGATCGGGCGGCTGCTTCCGGTGCGCATCGACGGTCTCGAGACGGAGACGCGGATGCTCCTGACGGGGCGCACCGAGTTCCAGTCGCCGGACGTCGACGGCCGTGTCCTGATCACCGACGGGGTCTCGGCGCCGGGAACGCTCGCGCCGGTGCGCATCCTCGAAGCGCATCCCTACGATCTGGTCGGGCACATCGAGCGGACGTGAACGCCTCCTGCGGAAGAGCCTCTTGAAGCGACGCGGCGCGCGCCTGGCACTGGCGTATCTGGTGGCCACGGCCGGCAACGTGGGACGGATCCCCTTCGTCCCCGGAACGTTCGGGACCCTGGCCGCCGTGCCGCTCGCCTACCTCGTGGCGCGGGCCGACCGCCCTTGGGTTTTCCTGGCCGCCGTGGCGACGGCGACCGTCGCCGGCGTCTGGGCCGCCGGGGTGGTCGAGAGGCAGGAGGAGCGTACCGATCCCACGCTGGTCGTCGTCGACGAGGTGGCGGGATTCCTGGTGACGATGGCCTTCCTTCCGGCGACCCCCTGCCTCCTCCTGGGCGGCTTTCTCCTCTTTCGGGTGCTGGACGTTCTCAAGCCTCCTCCGGCCGGCTGGGCCGAGAAGTTGCCCGGCGGATTCGGTATCATGGCGGACGATCTGATCGTCGGCGTCTATGCCAACCTGATCCTGCGGGCGGGGATCCACTTCATCGGCCGATCATGAAGACCTATGCGAGCGCCGGCGAGATCTCGCCGGCGCTGGAGCGTCCCCTGGTGACGCTCGGAAATTTCGACGGGGTCCACCGCGGCCACCAGTTCGTCATCGGAGAAGTGCTGAAGCGCTCCGCGCAGACGGGGCGGCCGGCGCTGCTGGTCACGTTCCACCCCCATCCGCTCAAAATCATCCGCCCGCAATCGGCGCCGCCGCTCCTGATCAGCCACGAAGAGAAGATGGCCCGCCTGGAGGCGCTCGGCGTCGAACACGCGGTCGTGATTCCCTTCACCCCCGCGTTCGCCGCCCTTTCGGCGGAGCGCTTCGTGCGCGACGTCCTGCACCGGGACCTCAAGGCCTCGGCCGTCTTCGTCGGGAACAACTTCAATTTCGGGAGGGGCCGCGAGGGAAACGTCGGTCTCCTCCGGCGGATGGGGCGCGACCTCCGCTTCGACGTGCCCGAGCTTCCCGACCTTTTGATCCTCGGCAGCCCCGCGAGCTCCAGCCGCATCCGCCGCGCCGTCCGCTCGGGAGAGGTCGAGCTGGCCCGCGAGCTTCTCGGTCGGCCCTTCACCGTGCCGGGGCGGGTGATCCGCGGCGACGCCCGCGGAGCCGCCCTCGGCTATCCCACGGCCAACCTCTCGCCGTCGGCCGAGATTCTTCCCGCGGACGGCGTCTACGTCACGCGCGCCCGCGCCTTCGGAGCCGAGCACGACGCGGTGTCGAACGTCGGGAGCCGGCCGACTTTCGAAGGGGCCGGGTTTGCGATCGAGACGCACTTCCTCGATCGGGCCCCGGAGCTTTCCGGTCTCTACGACGAATGGATCGAGATCGCCTTTCTGGCGCGACTTCGGAGCGAAGTCCGCTTCGACTCCGCCGACCAGCTGAAACGCCAGATCGCCGCGGACGTGGCCCGCGCGCGTCGCTTCTTCGAACAGCTCGCGCCGCCAGGCGGCGGCTGAGCGCAGAGGGAGGGAATGAAACGGGATCGTCAGTTCCTTTGGCTTCGCCTTCAGTCCCTGTCGGGCGTGGTGCCGGTGGGACTCTTCGTGCTGCTGCACCTCTACACCAACTCATTCTCCCTGAAAGGCGCCGGCGCCTACGACGCGCGCCTGCGGCGGCTCAACGAGCTTCCCTTGATGACGCCGTTCGAAATCCTCTTCATCTACGTGCCGATCCTCTTCCATGCGATCCTCGGGCTGGTGATCACCTTCCGGGGCCAGGTCAATCTCCTCGCCTACCCCCGGTTGGGGAATTGGCGCTACGTGCTTCAGCGCTTGTCGGGGATCGGCGTCCTGCTGTTCGTCGGCGCGCACGTCTACAAGACACGGGTGGAGCCGGCCCTGCGCGGCTTCACGCTGGACTTCGCCCACATGCAGGAGGCGATGAGCGAGCCGCTCACATTCACCGTCTACCTCCTCGGGATGCTGGGGACCGCCTACCACCTGGCCAACGGCTTGTGGACGTTCAGCATCACCTGGGGGATCGCCGCGGACCGGCGCGCCCAGAGCCGGCTCACGGCGGCGGCGATCGCCTTGTTCGTCCTGATCTTCCTGATGGGGATCAACAACATGGCGGGATTTCTGGGCCGCGGAGTGGCGTTTTGAGTCGCTCCCCCTCCTGGAGGGAATGGCTCACCGGCAAGGCCGTTCCGATGGCCTTCTGGTCTTTGTTCCTGGTGAGCGTCGGCCGCAAGATCCCCGCGTCGATCGCGACGCTGCTCCGGGATGGCTTCGCGCTCTATCCGGCGCTGGAGCTGGCGCGGCACGTCCTCACCCTGGCCTTCATCGCGCTCGTGGGCAGCACCTACCTCACCCGGATGCGAGCCGTCGACAAGGCGCGCGGTCTGCGCGAGATCGTCTTCCCCATGTTCGTCTTCCTGGCGGGGATCGCCGGCATGGCCATCCTGGTGCTGCGCTACAAGGTGCCGCGGCATCCGGCGCTCGTCCTGTCGGGGCTGGCGCTCGCCTCTTGCGGGATTTGCTGCAGCCTGTGGGCTCTCGTCCACCTCCGCAACTCTTTCTCCATCCTGGCGGAGGCTCGCCGTCCCGTCACCACGGGCCCGTACCGTCTCGTGCGGCATCCCCTCTATCTGGGCGAGGCCCTGACGATGCTGGGACTCTGCCTCACTCTCGGGAGCGCCGCCGCCCTTCTGTTCTGGGCCTCGATCAACGCCCTGCAGCTCTTCCGCGCCCGGATCGAGGAGGACAAGCTGGCCCGCCAATTCGACGAGTATCGCGCCTACCGGGAAAAGACCCCCTTCATCCTTCCCGGGCTCCGCTAGTGTTGCGTTTCGGAAATCATGTTAACACCGAGGTCGCCGAGGCGCCCGGATCGCAAGGCGCGCCAGAGCGTCGCGTACCCAAGGCGGTACGCAAGCGAGGCGCAACGCGGCGAGCCGGGATGGATCGGGGGCCG
>DASYRE010000039.1 GCA_036004685.1 Candidatus Polarisedimenticolia bacterium
GACACTGGAGCCGTAAGATGCATGCTATTTCAGCCATGAAACTGGCTGATGCGATACGGCGCGCGGCGGAGATGTAATACATCAGTCAATTGCGCGATGGGTGCGTCGCCTGCTTCAGAACGCCTTGTTCTGAACGGCCCACTGGTAGGCGTGTTGCAGTCCCGTTTTCAATGTGTACTCGGGCTTCCACCCCAGCGCGGTAATCCGGTTGATGTCGAGGAGTTTGCGTGGAGCGCCGTCCGGTTTCGACGGATCGAACTGGACCCTCCCCGAATAGCCGACCACGCCTTTCATCGTCTCGGCAAGCTCCGCTATGGTACAGTCTTTCCCGGTTCCCACATTGATCGTTTCGGGTGAATCGTATTCCTGCATCAATAGGACGAGGGCACTCGCCAGATCGTCAACGTGGAGGAATTCACGCATCGGTCTGCCGCTTCCCCAGACAATAACTTCGGGCGCTCCGGTCACCTTCGCCTCGTGGAATCTGCGCATCATCCCAGGAATTACATGGGAATCTTCTGGAGAGAAATTATCGTTCGGGCCGTAGAGGTTCGTCGGCATTGCCGAGATGAAACGTCGACCATACTGCCGGAAATACTGCTCGCACAGCTTTAGGATTGCTATCTTCGCGAGGGCATAGGCTTCGTTCGTGGGCTCCAGCGCCCCCGTGAGGAGACTCTCCTCGCGGATTGGCTGGGAAGCAAGTTTGGGGTAGATACACGAGCTGCCGAGATAGAGGAGCTTCACAACGCTGCTCTGCGCGGCAGATCGGATGATGTTGGTCCCAAGGACGAGATTTTCGTACAAGAAATCGGCGGGATATCTGGCATTTGCCAGGATCCCGCCAACCTTGGCGGCAGCCAGAAAGACGTATTCCACGCGGTTCTCGGCGAAGAACGCCCGCACCGCGGCCTGATCGAGTAGATCAAGCTCTTGTCGCGTCCGGACAACGAGGTTCTGGTGGCCGTCCGAGCGCAGACGCCGGATCAGCGCAGATCCAACCAGACCCTGATGCCCGGCCACGAAGATGCAACTGTCCGAGTTCATGCGAGCAACCGGGAGCGGTGTCGGCGTTGGGAGCGGGAAGGAAGCACCTCAGGCGAGGCGATCAAGATCCAGACCCTCGCTCTTGAGATCCTCGCGCACCATGAGCTCGACCAGCTCTTTGAACGTTGTCCGAGGCCTCCAGCCGAGGATCTTGCGCGCCTTGTCGTAGTCGCCAACCAGCATGTCGACTTCGGTTGGACGAAAATATCGCGGATCGATCTCCACATATTTCTTCCAATCCAACCGCACCAAGTTGAATGCTTCATCAAGGAATTCCCGGACGGAGCGTGTCTCGCCTGTGGCAATCACATAGTCGTCGGGCTCGGACTGTTGGAGCATCAGCCACATCGCCTCGACAAAATCCTTGGCGTAACCCCAATCGCGCTTCGCGTCCAGATTGCCGAGATAAAGACGTTGCTGTTTTCTTGCGAGGATCTGGGCAATCGCGCGAGTGATCTTCCGAGTGACGAATGTTTCTCCCCGCCTGGGCGATTCATGATTGAACAGAATACCGTTAGAGGCGTGGATGCCGTATGCTTCGCGGTAGTTTACGACCAGCCAGTAACCCATTGCTTTGGCACAAGCATAGGGGGAGCGCGGATAGAAAGGGGTCGTCTCCTTCTGCGGAACCTCTCGAGCCATCCCGTACATCTCGGAAGAACTGGCCTGGTAAAGACGGATTCGCTTCTCTTTACTGACGTTGCGAATGGCCTCCAAGATGCGCAGCGTGGAGTTGCCTGCTGTATCGGCTGTATAGAGAGGGATGTCAAAGCTCACCCTCACATGACTCTGGGCACCCAGGTGATAGATTTCATCAGGCATGACCTGCCGCACGATTTTCTCGATGGAGCTGCCGTCGGTCAGATCGCCGTAGTGAAGGAACAGCCGGACGCCCTCGACGTGAGGGTCTTCATAGATCGCGTTGAGCCTTGCGGTGTTGAAGGAGGAGGAACGCCGGATCACGCCGTGCACTTCGTAGTCCTTGGCCAGAAGAAGCTCCGCGAGATAGGAGCCGTCCTGTCCGGTGATCCCGGTGATGAGCGCGATTTTCCTGTTTTTCACGATTCGCTTTCCCAGCGGTGTCCCGGGAGAGGTTAGTGAGGCGGTCGAAAAAAGTCAACCTGAGCGAATACTCTGTCGGAGCGCTCAATCGGGCAGCAGAACAACCATACGACATCGAGAAGGCGGCCATGGGCAGGCGGCATGTACGGCAGCGCGTCATCCCAACGGCTGGCTTTCGAAGATGTATGGTCCTGCTATGTGTTTCATGAAGATCCTTCCGTTTCCTTGTTCAGTTGCAGCGACGACAGGTTTCTTGGGGTACTCTACGTGTCGGGATGGCTCCGTGACGAACCTCGTCTTCAGCACAAGAATGAGCCTTCATTGGAATGTGAGAGGTCACCAGACCGCCCAGGCGTTGAGCGAGATTCTCCGAGAGCGGCATCCGAATCTCTTCAGCCGGGAGGGGGTGCCGCAGGCCGAGCCGGCTCCCCGGAGCCCTCGCTGATGGGCAGCCAGGGTTCCCCGCCGCCGGTCCGCTTTCTCTCCGCCCGCCAGCATTTCGACGGCCATCCGGTGGAAATCGCGGTGGGGGCCGCCGTGGAGCGCGAGCTGGAGCGTATCGACTCGGTGCTCGCCCGGTTCGTGCCGGCCGGCGCCAGGGTCGCGGTCGCTCTGGGAAGCCGCGGGGCCGCCGGGATGGCCGCCGTTGCCGCGGCGCTGGTGAAGCAGCTGCGGGCGCGGAGCTACGAGCCGTTCGTCGTCCCCGCGATGGGGAGCCACGGCGGGGCGACGCCCGAGGGACAGGCGGAGACGCTCGCGCGGCTGGGGATCACGGAGACCTCCCTCGGAGCGCCCGTGCGCTGTCAGGGGGAATCGCTGCTCGTGGCCCGGACCGATTCCGGCCTGCCGGTCTATGCCGATCGCCTCGCGACGCGCGCCGACGCGGTCATCCCGATCAACCGGATTTACACGCACACGAACTTCGAGGGGAGGATCGAGAGCGGCCTGCTCAAGATGCTGGCGATCGGCCTGGGCAAGGAGCCGGCGGCCGCCTCGGCCCACCGCGCCTCGCTGACGAGGGGCCTCGGGACGGTGATTCGGGAGGTCGGCGCCAAGATCCTCTCCGCCCTCAACGTCCCGTTCGGGATCGGCCTGGTGGAGAACGGGCGCCGGGAGATCGCCGTGCTGCGTGCCGTGGCGGGCGAGTCGATGGAATCGGAGGAAGCGGTCTTGCTGGCCGAGGCGAAACGGCTGAAGCCGAAGATCCCCTTCGACTTCCTTCACCTCCTGGTGGTGGATTGTCTGGGAAAGAACTTCAGCGGCACGGGGATCGACACCAAGATCGTCGGGCGGATGCTCCAGACGGGCGAGGCGGAGCCGGCGTCGCCCCGCTACCTGAGAATCTACGTCGGGGACTTGTCGGCGGCGGCGGGAGGCAACGCTCACGGGATGGGGCTCGCGGACTTCGTCTCGGAGCGCTTCGCCGCGAAGATCGACATGCGGGTGACGCTCGCGAACGGCCTGGCTGCTTGTTCGCCGCAGCGCGGCCGCCGCCCGCCCATCGTCGCGAGCGATGCCGAGGGGATCGGGCTCGGCCTTTCGACGGCCGGGGCCGCCGACGCGGCCACGGCGCGCGTCGTCCGCATCCCGAACACGCGCGATCTCGAGAAGATGTGGATCTCCGAGGCGCTCGAAGGCGAAGCGCGAGCGGCGGGACTTGAAATCCAAACGGCGCCGTTCTCGCTCCAATTCGACGCGTCGGGAAACCTGCCGATCTGGTAGCGCGGGCTGCCGATCCGGCGCCGGCCAAGCCCGCGAGTCTCGCCCGCCGCTTCCCCCCACGCGGCGCTTTCCATTCATCTCCCGCCTTGCATTAGAAGACGGACAGCACCATAATCCTGCCGCTTTGCCGGGAATGGAATCATGGCTGCTCTTTTCTCCAAGATCTGGCGCACGGGGATTGTGACCGAGACGCTTCCGGGCGGACCGGTCGAGGGGCTGGTTCTCGCGCGGGAGATCGAGGAGAAGACGAAGAGCCTCCTCGGGAGATCCCTGGCGATCCGCGAGATCGACGCCGGCTCCTGCAACGGATGCGAGATTGAGATCTCGGGGCTGACCGGTCCCGTCTACGACTCCGAGCGCTTCGGGATCCACTTCGTCGCCTCCCCCCGGCACGCCGATCTGCTCCTCGTGACCGGGCCGGTCACGCGGAACATGGAGATTCCCCTTCGCAAGACCTGGGAAGCGACTCCCGATCCCAAGGTCGTGGTGGCGGTGGGGGACTGCGCCCGGGACTGCGGCGTCTTCGCGGGCGGCTACGGTGTCGTCGGAAGCGTGGACCAGATCATCCCGGTCGACGCCTTCATCCCCGGCTGTCCGCCCGAGCCGGCCGACATCCTCCGGGGGATCCTCCAAGTTCTCGAAAGGTTTCCAGCGCGTGGCTGACGCCGGCGCGCCCGCATGACCTGCCTCGTGCTCATGACGATCTGCTACGTGGCGGGGGCGGTCGGCTCCCTGGGGCTCCCCACCGGCGCATCGCGACGCCTGTCATCCTTTGCGGCCGCCGCGGGAGGCGTCTTCGGCGGTGTCGCGGCGCTGCGGGTGCTGATCACCGGGCAGCCGGTCGCCTTCGCCGTCCCTTCTTTCGTTCCCTTTCTCTCCCTGCCGTTCCGCTTGGATCCGCTGGGGGCGTTCTTCCTTGGGGTTATCGCCCTGGTGGCGATCCCCGCCGCGATCTATGGGGACGAGTACCTGCGCGGCGGGCCGGAGCAGTCGCCGGCGCTCGTCGGCGCGATGCTGAACCTCTTCCTTCTGGCGATGAGTCTCGCGACTCTGGCGGCGGGCGTCCTCGCCTTCCTCATGCTCTGGGAGGGGATGTCGCTCGCTTCTTACTTCCTGGTGATCGCGGAAGGGGACAGCGGCGAGGGCCAGGCGGCGGGACGCTGGTACGCCGGGATGGCCCACGCCGGCTTCGTCCTCATCGCCGCGGCGCTGCTGATGGCGGGAATCCATACCTCGGGCCTGGGATTCGACGAGATCCGCCACGCCGCCTCCGCGCTTGGGCCCGGCACCCGCAACGTCATCTTCCTCCTGGCCCTCGCCGGATTCGGATCGAAGGCGGGTCTCGTCCCGCTGCACGTCTGGCTTCCCCGGGCCCACCCGGCGGCTCCCAGCCACGTCTCGGCGATCCTCTCCGGCGCGATGCTGAAGATGGGGGTTTACGGCATCCTGCGGATCGCGCTCGATCTGCTCGGCGGCGGGCCTGCCTGGTGGGGCGGCCTCCTTCTGGCGCTGGGAGCCGCCTCGGCCCTTCTGGGGGTCCTCTACGCCCTGATGGAGCACGACCTGAAACGCCTCCTCGCTTATCACAGCGTGGAGAACGTCGGCATCATCTTCATGGGAGTGGGATTGGGACTCCTGCTCCACTCCAACGGCTTCGAGAAGCTTGCGGCATTGGCGCTGGTGGCGGCGATCTATCACACCTTGAACCACGCCGCGTTCAAAGGGCTCCTCTTTCTGGGGGCGGGCGCGGTGGCGCGGGCCACGGGGACGCGGAACATGGAAGAGATGGGAGGGTTGATCAAACGGATGCCCCAGACCGCCGCCTGCTTCCTCGTCGGGTCGGCGGCGATCGCCGCCCTTCCGCCCCTGAACGGCTTCGCGAGCGAATGGATGCTCTTCCAGTCGCTGCTCTCCGGGGCCCGGGCCGCCGCCCCGCTTTCCGGGGCGCTGATCATGGTCTGCGTCGGCGCCCTGGCGCTCACCGGCGGCCTGGCGGCCGCCTGCTTCGTGAAAGCCTTCGGCATTCCCTTCCTGGCGCTGCCGCGGAGCCGCGCGGCGGAGGAGGCACGCGACGTGGGCGCCCTGATGCGCGGTCCGATGATCGCACTGGCCGCCGTTTGCGCGGCGCTGGGCGTGCTTCCCTTCGTGGTGGTCCCGTTCGTCGCCCGCGCCTTGATGGAGATGCCCGGGATCGACGCGTCGGGCGCGGGCTTCACGCTCCGCCTGTCGCTGAGCGCCGCCGGCGGCAGCTCCCGGATCTCGCCGCTCGCCATCGCCCTTCTTCTGGCCCTCGCCGTCGCCGCCGTCCCGTTGCTGCTGCGCCTGATGGGGGCGAGCCGCCGCCGGCGCGCCGGGGATCTGTGGGGATGCGGCCGTGTGGCCGGCTCGGCCCGGATGGAGTACACGAGCAGCGCCTTCGCCGAACCGCTGAAGCGGGTCTTCGCCGATCTTTACCGCCCCACCGCGGACATCACCGTGGAGGTGCATCCCGAGTCGGGCTATTTCACGCGATCGATCCATTACCACAGCCGCGTGCGCGTCTGGTTCGAGGAGGTGTTCTACCAGCCCCTCTTCAATCTGGTGAAACCGCTGGGGAGCTTCGGCCGTCTCATCCAGTCGGGTTCGGTGCACCTCTACCTGGTTTACATCTTCGCGGCGCTTTTGATCTTCCTTCTTCTGGCGAGGTAGCCGGCGATGCTGGGGTGGTTGTTGGAAGGGGCGCAGTACCTGCTGACTCTCGCGGTGGCGCCCGGGATGATCGGCATGGTTCGCTTCATCAAGGCGCGGCTCCAGGGGCGCCGGGGCGCCCCGCCCTGGCAACCCTATTTCGACCTGCGCCGCCTTTTCCGGCAGGAGGTGATCGTCGCCCCCTCGGCTTCCTGGATCTTCCGGGCCGCTCCCGCCGTCATCTTCGCCTGCATGGCGGTGGTCTCGCTCCTGGTCCCGATGCTGGCCGCGCCCCTGCCGCTGGACGGCGCCGGCGACCTCGTGGTGGTCGTCTACCTTCTGCTGCTGGCCACTTTCGTCCTCGCCCTGGCGGGGCTCGACCCCGGCTCCGCCTTCGGCGGCATGGGATCGAGCCGTGAGATGACCATCGCCGCCCTGGCCGAGCCCACCGTGGCCCTCGCCATCTTCGGCCTGGGGGTCACCGCCGGCT
This sequence comes from Candidatus Polarisedimenticolia bacterium, assembly GCA_036004685.1. Classification (NCBI taxonomy): domain Bacteria; kingdom Pseudomonadati; phylum Acidobacteriota; class Candidatus Polarisedimenticolia; species Candidatus Polarisedimenticolia bacterium. Next base: position 6,989 of record DASYRE010000039.1, read on the forward strand.
CGACGAACTTGGGCCAAATCGTGGCGCGCACGCTCGAGAATCCAGCGCGCGTCCTGAGTCCGGGTCATCTCATGGCTTTCGCCGCTCTGTACATCGTCATGCTGGCGGAGACGGGGCGCCTCCCGGTGGACAATCCCGCCACCCATCTGGAGCTGACCATGGTTCACGAGGCGATGGTGCTGGAGTATTCGGGACGACACCTGGCGCTCATCGAATGGGCCTCGGCGATGAAGTTCTTCATCTTCCTGTCGCTTCTGGCGAACCTCTTCCTGCCGGCAGGCGTTGCGGCGGTGCTGACGCCGGCGACGCTGGCCTTCTCTCTCGTCGCGCTGCTCGTGAAGAGCCTCGTGCTCGCGGCATCCATTGCCCTTCTGGAGACGCAGGTCGCGAAGCTCCGGCTCTTCCGCGTGCCGGAGCTTCTCAGCGTCTCGTTCCTCCTGGCGCTTCTGGCGGTGACCTCGTCGGTCCTGGTGAGGTAGCGCGGATGGCCCCTTCCCAATTCGCGCTCCTGTGCGCCCTGACCTCCAGCCTGGTCCTCCTGGCGGGGATCGCCATCCTCTGGCGGCACTCCATTCCCGCCTACATCGACTCCTTCGCCCGTCAGTCCTTCTTCCTGGCGCTGGCCACTCTGGTGGTGGCGGCCGGCTCCGGGACTCGTGAGCTTTACCTGGTCGCGGCGCTCGTCTTCGTCGTGAAAGTTCTGGTGATCCCTCGCCTGCTCCACCGGGTGCTGGGCGCCGTGCGCGCCGACCTCGAAGTCCATCCCTACGTGAACGTTCCGTTCAGCCTGGCCATCGCCGGGCTCCTGACCATGGCGGCTTACGCCGTGGCCGATCCGGTGATGGCCTTGAGCGATCATCCCACGCGCTCCGGCATCCCCCTGGCGCTCGCGGTGATTTTCGTCGGGTTGTTGATCGTCGTGAGCCGCCGCAGCGCTCTGACGCAGATCGTCGGATTCCTGGTGATGGAGAACGGCATCGCGCTGCTGGCGGTGCTGGCCGCCTACGGGATCCCGCTGATCGTGGAGCTCGGGGTTTTCCTGGACGTGCTGCTGGGCTTTCTGGTGATGCTCGTCTTCGTGCACCGGATCCGGGAGACCTTCGAGACCATCGACGTGGACCACCTTCGCAAGCTCAGGCATTGAGAAACCGGCCATGATCCTGCCGATCCTGCTGATGCTCCCCCTGCTCTCCGCCGCGGCGTGCGGCGCCTGGCGGGGCGACCCGCGTCCCCTGGCCCGTGGGAGCGCCGCTGCGGCCGGCACCGGGTTCGTCCTGGCGCTGATGCTCTCCGGGCAGATTCTGAAGGAGCGGGTCGTCGGCTTCGGTCGGGGCGATTTCCTGCGAGCCGACGGTCTTTCGGCCGTCCTCGTTCTGGTGGTGACCCTGGTGGGCTGGATCTCCCTCTGGAGCGGCGAGGGGGCGTTGCGCCGGGCTCGCGATCGGCAGGAGCTTGCCGACGCGCACCTGCGTCGCTACTACCTTCTGACGAACCTGTTCCTCTTCACGATGCTCTTGTCGGTGACCGCCAACAGCGTGGGCGTGATGTGGGTGGCGGTGGAGGCAACCACCATCACCACCGCATTTCTCATCGGCCTGGAGAATTCGCCGGAAGCTCTGGAGGCTTCCTGGAAGTACATTCTGATAGGGTCGGTCGGCATCGCTCTGGCGTTCGTGGGGACCGTGCTGGGCTACTTCGACTTCGTGCAGCGCGTCGGAGAGATGCCGCACGCCCTCAACTGGAGCATCCTGGCGGGCGTCGCGGACCGCCTGAATGGGGACGTCCTGCGGATAGCCTTCGTGTTCATCCTGGTCGGGTACGGCACCAAGGCGGGAATCGCCCCCATGCACACCTGGCTTCCCGACGCCCATTCCGAGGCTCCCGCCCCCACTTCCTCCATGATGTCCGGCTCGCTGCTCGTCGTGGCGCTTTACGCCATCCTGCGCTGGAAGGTGGTGGTGGACGCCTGCGTCGGGACGGCTTTCTCCGACCGGATGCTGATCGTGACCGGGACCGTCTCGGTGGCCGTGGCGGCGATCCTGATGATTCGCCAGATTAGTTACAAGCGGATGCTGGCGTATTCCAGCGTGGAGCACGTGGGCCTGATTTGCGTGGGGGCCGGGTTCGGGTCTCTGGGCACGCTCGCGGCTCTCCTCCACATGGTGGGCCACGCCGCCGGAAAATCGATGCTCTTCCTCCTTTCGGGAAACATCAAGGAAGCGTATGGCTCCACCCGGATCGTCATGGTGCGGGGCCTCCTGCGCGCCCGTCCGCTGACCGGGGCCCTCTTCCTGGCCGGAACCCTGGCGTTGCTGGGTCTTCCTCCCTTCAGTCTTTTCATCTCCGAGGTGATGATCTTCCGGGCCGGCTTTCTCGGCGGCCATCCGGCCGTCACCGGCATCCTGATGCTCCTCACTCTGGCGATCTTCGTCTTCTTCCTCGGTTACGTGAACCGCCTCCTCTACGGGGAGCCGCCCGCCGAGCTGCCGTCCGCTCGGGGACCCCGCGCCGTGGAGCTGCTGCCGATGGCGGTCAACCTGGCTGTGCTTCTGGCGGCGGGAATCGTGGTGCCCGCGCCGCTTCTGAGCCTGCTGCGCCTGGCCGCCGGAGTGATCCATCCATGATCGACGTGGCGGCGGCCGTGACGAGGCTGCGGGAGCTCCTCACTCCGGAAGGCGCCACCGGCTTCACGGCGCGCGGCAACGTGGTGCGGTTCGAGATCGCCCGCGAAGGGATCCGCGAGGCGGCGCGCCTTCTCCTCGCCCGCTTCGAGATGGACCTGTACCTCCTGCTGGCCAACGACCGGCGGGAGGATCGCGGCGGCTTCGATCTGATCTACCTCTTCGCCGATCCTGACATGGACTGGTTCGCCGAAATGACCGCCATTGTGCCGCCGGACGAGCCGCGCTATCCTTCCCTGGCCACTCTTTGCTATCCCGCCTCGCGCTACGAGCGCGAGATTCGGGACCTCTTCGGCCTGCATCCCACCGCGCATCCCGACCCGCGTCCCCTGGTCCGGCACGGCTTCTGGCCCGAGGAATACTACCCGCTGCGGAAGGACGCGGCCCCGCCCGGAGACTTCACCGACGACGGCTCTCCCTTCCCGTTCCAGAGGGTGGAAGGGGAGGGGGTCTACGAGATCCCGGTGGGTCCGGTCCATGCGGGCATCATCGAGCCGGGCCACTTCCGGTTCAGCGTCGACGGCGAGACCATCCTGGAGATGAAGTCACGCCTCTACTTCACTCATAAGGGGACCGAGAAGCTCTTCGAGGGGAAGCGGCCGGAGGAGGCGCTGCCCCTTTCCGAGAGGATTTCGGGAGACACGGCGGTGGGGCACAGCCTCGCCTTTTGTCAGGCGGTGGAGGTCCTCTGCGGCGTGATCGTCCCACCTCGGGCGCGTTTCATCCGGACGGTGCTGCTGGAAATGGAGCGGCTCTACAATCACGTGGCCGATTTCGGCATGATCGCCAGCGACACCGGGTTCGCCATGGCTCAGTCCCACGCCTACCGGATCCGGGAAACGCTGTTCCGGCTGAACAAGGCGCTGGCGGGACACCGGCTGCTGCGCGGCGTGATCGTCCCCGGGGGAGTGAGCCGGGACCTTCCGGGCGACATGCCGTTGCCGGCAGAGTTGGAGAAGGTCGGCCGGGATTTCGAGGAGCTGGTGGCCGTCTGCCTCGCCAACAGCATGCTCCGGGATCGTCTCCGGGGCGCCGGGAAACTGGAGCGGCAGACGGCCCGAGACCAGGGAGTCCTCGGAGTCGTGGCCCGGGCCTCGGGGATCGACCGGGACGCCCGGCGGGACCATCCCTTCGCCGCCTACTCCGAGCTTCGGTTCAAGGTGGCGGTGGAGGATACCGGCGACGTGCAAGCGCGCGCCCTAGTGCGCGTCGGGGAATTCCGGGAGTCGATGGGTCTCATCCGGCAGGCCCTGGAGAGGTTGCCGGGCGGCGCGCTGCGCGCGCCGGGAGCGGCGCTTCCCCCGCGGCAGAACGCCTTCGGAATCGTGGAAGGATGGCGCGGCGCCATTCTCCACTGGATTCAGTCCGACGCCGCCGGCCGCCTCCACCGCGTGAAGGTGAAGGATCCTTCCTTTCTGAACTGGCGCGCCCTCTCCTACGCCTTGCGCGGCAACATCGTTCCCGACTTCCCCCTCTGCAACAAGAGCTTCAATCTCTCCTATTCCGGCAACGACCTGTAGCATTGCGCGAACGGCCGAGGATCGCCGGTCTCGCAGCCGCTTCGCTCGAGATCCGCAGCCGAAGGCCCAGACGTCGGACCTTCGATCGACGCTCTTTCCCCGGGCCTGCTCGGGACTCATGTAGGCGGCGGTGCCGAGAATGTATCCGGCATGGGTCATTCCCTGGAGCACCGTGGGAGACTGGGATTGATCGGCGCCCGGGGTGGCCGTCAGGTCGGCATCCGCCATGCGGGCCAGCCCGAAATCGAGGATCTTCACCGGGCCGTCGGGAGAGACCTTGATGTTCGCCGGCTTGAGATCGCGATGGATGATTCCCCGCTCGTGGGCCGCCTCGAGTCCCTCGGCGATCTGCCGTGCGATCGGCAGGGCCTCCTCGAGAGGCACGGGCCCGTTAGAGATTCGGTCGGCGAGCGTCGGTCCCTCGATCAGCTCGAGCACCAGCGCCGGCGTCCCGGACGATTCTTCCATCCCATAGATGGCGCCGATGGCGCCGTGGCTCAGAGAGGCCAGGACTTGAGCTTCACGGCGGAAACGGGCGAGCCGGTCGGGATCCCGGGAAAGGGCCTGCGGGAGCATCTTGATGGCCACCTCCCGGTGGAGCCGGGGATCCTTGGCGCGATACACCTCGCCCATGCCGCCCGCGCCGAGCGGTCCGAGGATTTCATAAGGGCCCAGACGTGTTCCCGGAGAGAGAGTCATGCGGACGGGATTATAAACGGGTTTCGCGTTCAGGAGCGCCGGGGGTCTTGGGCGGCGGCAGGGGAGCTCTACAGATCGGCCGGGGTGTCGAGGATCGAGGCTTGGATGGTGCGCAGGTAGGCGCCGCTCTTGGGGTCGCGCTCCGTCAGGTTGGCGAGTCGCAGCGGAATGTTCCCCTCTTCCGGGTTCCCGTCCAGCAGGCGCACGATCGGACGGAAGGGATCCTCCGGATTGGCTTTCAGCACGATCGCTTCCTCTCCGGTTTCGAGCTTCACGCGCGTTCCCGGTGGGTAGGCGCCCATCATCCGGGCGAACAGGCGGACCAGGACGGGATCGAACATCTTTCCCGCCTGCGTCTGCAGCACCTCCAAGGCCTTTTCCGGCGGCATCTCGCGCTGGTAGCTGCGGTTGCTGCGCATGGCGTCGTAGGCGTCGGCGATGGTGCAGACCCGGCTGGCGAAGTGCTGGGGCAGAGGGCGTTTCAGGGGGGGATAGCCGGTCAGATCGTAGCGCCGGTGGTGCTCGAAGCCGACAATGAGTGAGAGATCGTTGCTCCCCGGCGTCTCGCGCAGGATTTGAATCGTGTCGAGGGGATGCCGCCGGATCAGCTCGAATTCGGCGTCGGTGAGCTTGCCGCGCTTCTCTAGGATCTCGGTCGGGATCCGCATCTTTCCCAAGTCGTGCATCATGGCGGCGATCCCGTACTCGCGAACCACCTCGGTGTCGCGCGACAGCGCCTGGATCTGCGCCAGCGTCAGGATCGTCACGTTCACGATGTGGGTGAAGGTGTAGGCGCTGTGGCTCTTCAGGGCCGTGAGCATCAGGAGGGGGCCGGGATCGCGGTGCAGGTGCTCCATCAGCATCTCGACGAGGTTCTGGATCTGCTTGACGCGGATGAGCCGGCCGGTCCGGGCGCACTCCATCGTCTCCTCCAGCCCCGCGGCCGCGTCGTCGTAGGCGCCGCGGTCTCCCGCGATCTCGGGCGGAGGTTGATCGCTCTTCTCCTTCTTCAAGTCGAGCTGCGCGACCCGGATTCGGCTCACGCCTCTGCCGGCAAGCAGGTGGGCCACCGAGATCGGCTCGCCGCCCGCCGGGGCGCCCGAGGCGCGATCGCCCGCCAGCACCTCGAGCAAGCCCTCGAGATCGTTGCGGTTGAACCCGCGCTGGAAGGTGAGCTTGTCGATGCCGCGGTTCTTCAGCTCGCGCGACAGCGCCGAATGCGACTCCCCCTGGTCCTCCCACGGCAGGCCGTCGGCCAGGAGGTGGTTTCCGAGGACGCCGAGCTGGACTTCGTCGCGGCTGACCATGAGATGGTGCAGCGTCTTCTCGATGCGGGCCATGGTGCGCTCCAGCGCGGGGTGTCGGGGGGGGTAGATCTTGCGGCCGTGCAGCGCGGCGACGAGGTGCCGGACCAGCTCGAAATATTCGGTGACGGCGCTCATGACGCTTTCTCCGCCGGCGCCTCGGCGCTCCCTTCGAGGCTGTCCTGAACGAGGCTCTCGCAGGTTTCGCGCACCGCCCTCCGGGCGCTGCGCGAGTTGCTTTGCAGGGCGGCCATCGCCTCGGCCGTGCCGATGCGCTTCAGCGCCTGCGCCGAGAGGACCCTCAGGCCGTCGCCCTTCGAGATGGGCAGCCAGAAGCCGCGGCCGAGGATCTTCGAGAGGATGGGCACCGCCTCCGCCGCTTCCATCTCGCCCAGGACGGTGATCGCCTCGCGGGCGGGGCCGTCCTCGAGCACGATCATCCCGGCGCGCGCCAGCCTCTTGGAGAACATCGCGATGGTGTTTTCCCGGTCGATCTCGCCGAGGACGCGCGCGGCCACCGTCCCTACGTCGGCGTCCAACACGGCCCGGCGCAGGTGCGCCACGGCCCGCGGCCCGCCGATCTTCCCCAGGGCGGTCGCCGCTTCGCGTCTCACGCGAGGCTCCTCGTGCTGCAGGAGACCGGCCAGCGGGTCGACCAGGCTTTGGCCGCCGATCTGCCCGAGAAGCATCGCGGCGTTGCGGACCAGGTACCAGGAGGAATCCGACAGCCGCTTGAGCAGCAGCGGGACCGCCGGGCGGCCGATCGCCGCCAGGGCGTTGAGAAGTCCCCGCCGCACCTCCCAGTTCTCCTCTTCCGCGAGACCGTCGAGAAGCGCCTGGGCCACGAGCCCCCCGAGCTCCTTGAAGGACTGCGTGGCGCGCCCGCGCTCCTCTTCGCCCAGGCGCTCGTATTCCGTCCGGAATATCTTGACGACCTGTTCCGAGGCGGCGCGCACGCGGCGATCCATCGCCGCCCGGCCGGGGGCCAGGACCTCGCCTCCGCGCAACTCCGAGAGGACGCGCACCGCCTCCGAGATCAGGGGGATCGCCGCGGGACCGGACATCCGCTTCACGCGACGATCGAGATCCTCCCGGAAGGACTCGGCCTGGACTTCATCGGTCGTCGCGTCCAGGGCGCACAGGACGACCCGGCAGGCGTGCGCGGCGACGGCTTCCGGGAGGAAGGCCTCGGCGAACCCCGGGGCGCTTTCGAGGGCCTCGCGGATGACGGAATCGGTCTCCTCGGGCTGGCGCGAGATGGTGTCCAGCGTGGCCTTGTAAGTTTCCGAGAGGTAGTCCTGATCCGATTCGACCAGGAGCCCCTGCAGCGATTGCCAGATCCGCCCCAGGTCCGCGCCGCCCCCTTTCTGCTGCAGGCGCGCGGTAATCTCCCCGAAATAGGGCGCGCTTCGTCCCCGGGCGTTGAACACCTTGGAGCAAACGGCGAACAGCCGGGGACTGAGCTGCCTCTCGGTCTCGACGAAGGAGCTGACCAGCTCGACGATCATCGGATCGGTCATCCGCTCGCAGACCTGGGTCATCAGATCGGAGGTGCCGTCGGGGAGGGGAACCTTGTTGAGGATCAAGTCCATCCGAAGGCGCAGCGGAAGGCTCATGAGCGCTTCGCCGAGATTCCCGAGAAACGGGTCGAGCGATTCGGGGGTTTCCTTGCTGATTTCCCCGGCGAGGCGTCCCATCAATCGCGGGAGATCGCGCGGGCTCTGGGCCCCCAGCTCCCCCATGAGGTCGCGCAGCATCTCGCCCTCCGAGGCGAGGTCGCGGACGAGAGTCTTGACCCCCTCCGAAGGGTGCCCGTCGGTGCCGCGCAGAAAATCGGCGACGATTCGCTTCCAGGCGCCGGTGTCCTCGGTCGCGGTCGCGGCGCCGAGGGGATCGGCCTCGGAGGCGAGGATCTTCTCCAGGTCGATCTCGCTCACCGCGATCGCCGTGATGCCTTTCGACTGGAGGAATTTCGACAAGCCGCCCTGCTCGCTGATGCGCGAAGGCTCCAGGGCGAGCTGGCGCAGAAAGGCGGTCAGGCCCTCGCCGTCGAGGCCTCGGCGCAGCGTCAGCTGCGCCACGCTCCGGTTGAGGAGGAACGTGGCGAAAGACTGCAGGGCGCGATCGGGGTCCTGCAGATACTCTCCCTCGTAGAGGATCCCCGCATCGGCGAAGCCGAGCTCGATCTCGTTGCGGGCGGCGGTCAGCGCTTTGAAGCTCGACAGAAAGCGATCCACCGAGACGCGCACGGCGGGATGCTGCGCCGGGTAGAAGGAAACCACCTTCGTGGCGGTGCTGATCTCGCGGATCGCCCGGTTCAGGGGCTCTCGGGCGGCCGATATTGAGGGAGGCATGCTGACGGTTCCGCTCCTTCGTGACCGGGAGAATATATGTTCCCCTGGGCGGGGAGGCCACCTTTGAGGAAAGGCCGTGGGGGCCGGCGGATTGAATGGAACTTGTTGACAGACAAAGGGCTGTCCGATAGCATCCGGGCACTTCGGGCAGGCCTCGAACCGGGAGGCGAGGGAAAACGATGAAGCGGGCGGCCCTTTGCGCGTCAATCCTCCTGATCGTTCTCGCTCCGGCGTGCCGGCGGCTGGCGCTCCGCCAAGAGGCGGTCGAGCTTTCCTATCTTCCGGCAGACTCCCTTTTCGTCGCGTCGATGGACGTTGTGCGCCTGCGGAAGGCTCCTCTTTACGGGAAGCTCGATTCGGAGTCGGGACAGCTCAAGACGTTTCTTCTGCGGCTTGGAATCGACCCGCGCAAGGATCTGGACCACGTGACTCTCGCGTTTCGCGGCTCGGCGACGGAGCCGGGAGAGTGGCTGGCGCTCCTGCGCGGACGATTCGACCGGGCGCGGATCGAGAAGGGGCTCGAGGACCCCGGCGCCCGGATGTCGGTCGACACCTACCGGGGAAAGAAGATCCACAGCCTCGTGAGCGTTCCGGACATCGGGGAGCTTTCCTTCGCGGTGATCGATCCGACCGCGGCGGCACTGGGGAAGTCGAAGGCGATCCAAATGGCGCTCGACGTCCGCGACCACGCGGTCCCTTCCCTGGAGCGCAACGAGACGATGAAGAAGCTGGTGGCGGG
>DASYRE010000040.1 GCA_036004685.1 Candidatus Polarisedimenticolia bacterium
GTCGTTCGCCACGCCTCGCCCGCTTGGCTCGAAGCGAGATCATCAACACGATCTTGACGGATAGGACTCATCGGGACTCCGAGATCATGCTGGAGAGAAGAGGAACTCTCTCAAATCGCTATTGTTCCGCAGCCTGCTAACTGCCCTCCTCGGGCAGGTGGCGGGCTCGTTAGCGCTCAGCTGCTCGCGGAGGTGTATTTGCCGATCGATCTCAGCCAGATGAGGCGGGCAAGCAGCGCGAACAGCATTGACCCGGCGAAGGCCAGCAGCAGGGTGGAAGGGGTCAGCCGGCCGAGCATCGCCAGCGCCGGATAGGTCGTCATGAGGGCCAGCGGGATCACGAACGTGAAGAGGAAGCTCAGCGTCCCCCGGAAGATCGTGGAGGGCCAGCGGGCGGCGTCGAAGATCGAGCTGAACAGGTAGCTCAGGTTGTCGACTTTCACGACGTAGAACGCGGCGCTCACGGTGAGGATCCACATCGAGTAGAGCAACAGCGTCGACGTGAGCAGGAGGAACGCGGCGGCCAGCAACCCGGCGGGCGACGGCGCCCGGCCGAGGAGCCGGAAGGCGTAGACGAAGACGACGATCGCCGTCAGGACGTTGGTGGCGCGCCAGGGCTGGAACTTCGAGGTGGAGACGAGGAACTGGGCGTCCGCCGGCTTGAGGAGGACGAAGTCGAGGGTCCCCTTGCGGATGTGCTCCACGACGCTCGTCAGGCTGGGATTGATGGCCCCCTCCAGGATGCCTTGGAGCAGGATGAACCAGCCCGTGACCAGAAGCGCTTCGCCGAACGACCATCCGGCGATGGTCTCTCGCGACCGGAAGACGACGAAGAGAGGCACCAGCGCCGTCGTGGCCCACAGGATTTCCAGCAGTCCGTCGGCGATGAAGTCGAAGCGGTATTGGAGCAGCGTGAGCGTCGACGCCCGCAGCTGCGCGCCGAAGAGCCGCCCGTAACGCCACAGCCAGCTCAATCATCCTCCGTAGGCGGCGAACCGCTGCAGGCCTTTGCGCCACAGCAGGATCGTCCCGCCCATCATCAGCGCCGCCCAGCCCCATTGGCGGCCGAGCAAGGCGAGGGCCGCCGCGCGATCGTGTGCGCCGGTCATCAGCTCGACCGGCAGGCCGATCTGGAAACGGAAAGGCAGCCAGTCCACGACGGCCCTCAGCGCCGGAGGAAACAGCTCCACGGGGATCAGGTAGCCGCTGAAGACGAAGAACAGGGTCAGCCACACGTCCATCACCTTGAGGCTGCTCTCCATGAAGAACGCCAGGCAGCCGATGGTGAAGCTGGTCAGGAAGGTGACGAGCCAGGCGCCGAGCATCGCCGCGACGAAGGCTGCCCACACGACGGGATCCCGGGTGAGCTGCCCGGCGCCCGTGGACGCCAGCCAGATCGCGGCCATGGGAAGGGCGACGACGAGGCGCAGCGGCTGCGCCGCGAGGTTCTGCACGGCATAGGTCAGCATGGGAGGGATGGGGCGCAGCAGGCGCAGCGCCAGCGTCCCCTGGCGGATCTCGAAGTTCATCTCCCAGGCCACCCACGATCCGGTGAGCTGGCGGACGATGAAGGTCGCGAGGAAGTAGGCCACGAACTCCTTCTGCCCGAAGCGCCCCACCGGAGCGTCGCGCGCCACCGCGGACCAGAGCGCCAGCATGATCAGCGGCATCGTCGTCGAGAACATCCACACCAGGAACTCGGCGCGATAAGCCACCGCCTCGGCGAAGCTCACCTTGAACAGGGTGGGAAGGGCGCGGGCCGTCGCGGGGAGCTTCATGGCTGCCGGGCCTCCGCTTCGCGCGCCGCCCGGCTCCGGGAGAACAGCTCGCTCATCACCTCTTCCAGCGGCGCGTTCTCGACCGTGAGATCCTGGACGGGGAGAGTCGCCAGAGCCTTCGTCACCGTGGCGTTGACCTCCTCCTGGGCCACCTGCAGCACCGCCTCCACCGTGTCGTGCGTCACGACCTTGCCGAGCTGCGCGAGCGCCGCGGCGCTCACCGGACCCTCCAGATGGAGGACCACCCGCTTCTCGGGCCGCACGCGGCGCACGAGAGCGTCGAGCCCTCCGTCGTACGACAGGCTTCCCTTGTCGATGACGATCACCCGGGGACACAGGGCCGCCACGTCGTCCATGTAATGGCTGGTCAGGAGGATGGTGGCGCCCCGTAGCTCGTTGTAGCGCTTGATGAAGTCGCGGATGACCGCCTGCATCGAGACGTCGAGCCCGATGGTCGGCTCGTCCATGAAGAGCACCTTGGGCCGGTGGACGAGCGAGGCGGCCAGCTCGCACTTCATCCGTTCTCCAAGGGAGAGCTGCCGGGTGGGCTTGGTGATCAGATCCTCCAGGTCGAGGAGCCCGATCAGCTCGTCGATCGTCTCCTTGAACTCGGCGCGCGGCACGTCGTAGAGGGCGCGGTTCAGCTCGAACGTCTCCGCCGGCGGCAGATCCCAGAGGAGCTGCTGCTTCTGACCCGTCACCAGCATGATTTTCCTCAGGAACGCGTGCTCGCGGCGTCGCGGCTCGTGCCCATCGACGCGCACTCCGCCGCTCGTGGGATGCAACAGCCCGGCGAGGACCTTGAGGGTCGTCGTCTTGCCGGCGCCGTTCGGCCCGAGGAATCCGACTCTTTCCCCCGCCCGGATCTCGAAGGTGATTCCGTCCACCGCCTTGACGGTCGTGGTGCGGCGGCGGAAGACGGAGCGCAAGGCCGCCTTCAGGCCGGGGGGCCGCTTGTGGACCTGGTAGTACTTTCGCAATTCCGCCACTGCGATCATGGGACCCTTCGAATCACCGGAATTCGGCTCGCTATTCTAAAGCGGAACGGCCCCTCGTGCCCGAACCGTCTCCTTCCCCCCCGGCGGTGGGCCAGGCGTTCCGCGGCTGGAACCGGGGCCCTCTGTCCTTTTGGGGAGCGGGGCCTGACTCTGGAGTCTGTTCACATCTCCGCCAAAGATAGCGATTGACATGTTTATGCTTTCGCCTTCGCCGAATACTTGTGGATAATTTATTATGGGTGAACCATTATGATAAGCATACAGAGAAGCGTCTGGTCCTACGCTCTCCCGGTTATTGCCCTAATCTGCATCGCGGCAGTCGCCTTGCCCCCAGCAGCCCGGGAATCCTTGGAAAGTCCTCCGCCAACGCGTCCGACCCCTGTCGTACCTCGAACCGGCGTCATCCAGAGCGGAGCCGAGGCTTCGCCGGGACTCGCCGCCGAGCTGACTGGATCCCTTTTTCAGCGTGTCGACAACCATCCCGGGCTATTCCCATTTCCTGCTCGCTGGGCACTTCAGCCCGGACGCCCGCCCCGACCTGGTCGACACGGGTAGCGGCGCTCTCAGGCTCTTCCTGGGAAATGGAAACGGTACGTTTGGTTCCGGACAGCCCTATACGGTCGATTCGTTCGCTTACGGAGTTGGGGCGGCCGACTTCAACGGCGGCGCCATCCCGGACCTGGTCGTCACCGGTGACGGGGGAGGAATCCAGATCCTGTTGGGGACCGGAACCGGGGCTTTCGTCGTCCAACCCGGATTCGTTTCAAGCGTCAGCGGCAACTACATCGCCGCCAGCGACTTCAACGCCGACGGCAAGCGCGACCTGGCCGCCCCCATCTTCGACGACGCGGTCCTGGTCTTTGCAGGTGTGGGAAACGGCACGTTCGGTTCCGCCGTCAGCTATCCGGTCGGCGCTTTTCCCCGCGGCATCGTCGCCTTCGATTTCGATGAAGACGGGGATGAAGACCTCGTCACCGCGAACCGGACCGGCGGCGATCTGTCGCTGCTGCGGCAACGGCGACGGGACCTTCCAACCGATGACCAGCATCAGCCTGAACGGCAACGTCGGACGGCCCAGTCCGCTCGTCCATGCCGACTTCGACTCCGACGGACACGAAGATCTGGCGCTGGGAGGCGATTCCACTCGGGCGGTCTGGGTGCTGCTGGGCAACGGCGATGGGACGTTCCAGGATCTCGTCGGCTATGGGAGCGCGTCGACCTTCGGAAGTCCGGTGAACCTCGCCACCGGTGACTTCAATCATGACGGCCACATCGACATTGCCGCGCCGGAATACTTCAGCGACATAGTCGATGTTTTCCTGGGCGTCGGGAATGGCACCTTTGCGCCGGCCCTCCCTCAGAGCCTACCGTCGCTCTCGAACTCTGAAGGGATTGCGGTCGCAGACTAGGACATGGACGGATGGGACGACATGGCGGTCACGACCGAGAGCGGCATTCACATATTCATCAATCAATCGCCCTTCCCAGGAAGCTGCCAGGACCTGGACGGGGACGGATTCGGATCCCCCGGAGATCCCTCCTGTCCCTCGGGAGCCGTCGACGACTGCGACGATGGAAACCCGATGATTTCTCCGCTCGCCAGCGACGGTTGCGACGGAGTGGAAAACAATTGCGATCTGCGGGACGGTTCGAACGACGATCTGGACGGCTACACCACCTGCACCGGCGACTGCGACGACGCCAGGAGAAGCACCCATCCGGGAGCTCAGGAATTCTGCAACGGATTCGACGAGGACTGCGACGGGGTGGTGGACGTGCCGGGAGAAAACGGGAACGACCTTGCCTTCGACTCGGCAGGGACGACGCTGAGCTGGACCGCCTCAACGGTGCCCAGCGTGACGTACAACGTCTATCGAGGAAGCTGGGGAGCGGGGCCTTTCTCCTTTGCTCCGGCTTGCTTCGCGTCGGCTTTGACGCAGTCGCAGGTCTCGGCCACGCAATCCCTGCCAGCCCCGCCAAGGGCTTCTTCTACGTCGTCACCGGCAAGAATTCCTGCGGCGAAGGAAACATGGGCTCGAACTCTCTCGGCAACCCGCGGCCCAACAGCATTCCCTGTCCCTGAGGGTATCCGGAGCCTCCGGGATCTTCTTCCTGTCTTCGGACGCCTACTGGAGGATCATCTTCATCTTGTTGAAGGGATGATCAGGCCGCGCGTCGATGAGGATCGGCGCGTACTCCGGCGCTACGCAAGCGAAGCGTTGCGGCGAGCAGGAGAATGGATCGACGACCGAATGGTACGGGATTTCAGAGACAGGCACTAGTTACTGAAAGTCGCGATGATCCTCCTTCCCAAGTGAATCATTCCACAAAACCCGGGCGATTCCACTTGACAAGCCACGCGATTGGCAGTAAGTGGGAGCACAGCATTCCACTAAGTCGAAAATTCGGGTTGCTGTGCCCACACTCGGGCCAAGAGAAAGGCGTGCGTGGTTACGCAAAACCGGGGGTTTTGCGTAATCCCGAGCCGGGCCAGGGGGAGGAGGAAAGCCTCCGACCGGCCGGCTCCCTCCAAGGGCAACTCATCTCGCGACATAGACTTCGCGTCGCATCAGAGGATGCGGGTGCCGATTCCGCCCGGATTGAGAAGGTCTGACCGCACGGGTTGCCGGAGGGACGTCAGACGGGCATCGGCCGGACAGGACCGATCCGTTGGGGGTGGAAGGGCCCGATTCCAGCCGGCAGTCGAACGGATTCCCGGCCGGAGGTGAGGCGGATCGGCGAGGCAAAAGGCGAGTAAGGAAATACTTCGCGGACGGCCGTGAGGGGTTCTCACATCTCACTTTCTTCAGGGGGGGAAGGCTCATGAGAAGAGCGAAAGTACGAGGAGGCACGCTGCTGGGACTTGGCGGGGGCGTCATTCTGATCCTGGCCCTGGGAATCGCAGCCGTTGGGGTGCCGTCAGGTGGCGCCCTGGCACAAAACGGCGTGCCTCGCACCGTGGGCGACCCGCAAATCACCGGGTCCAAGGGGGACAATGTCGACTCCGTGGTCGTCCCGCAACCTGAGGCTTTGTGCGCGGCCCTGACAGGCACCTGTCTCAATGGCTGCGTGGAGATCGGCGGAGTTGGCTACTGCAGGGATTTCACCGGGGAGATCTGCCGGAGCGGCTCGAAGACAGTCAGCGGACGCGTCTACTGCGTGATGAAGGGGAACCTCGGTAAGGATGCCGCGAACGGCGACCGGCCCTTCGCGCTGGAGATAGACGACACCGATGGCAATCCGCCCAATGGAACCGAAGCTGGAGTCGCCGACGCAAACCTATCCAAGGGGGACACGAACAACGATCCGGATCTGCCTGCCCTGAGCGGCCCGGCGACCTACGAAGACTGGGCCAACCTTGCCATTTCCACGCTGCCCAGTCCCGGGAGCTTTCCCATCGGTAGTGTGGAGGACCACCGGATCCTGGACTGGACTGCCAGCGCCGACGAAACGACCGTCCCCGGGAGCTGTCTTGAAAGAGGCAACGCGGGCGGAAAGGATGACTTCACCCAGACCTACATCGCAAACAACGACGAGTTTCTCTATTTCGCCCAGGAGAGGCGCACCAACAACGGCAACGCCCGGGTCGTCTGGATCCTCAGCCATCTCCCCCCCATTGCCGTCGCCACCGGCAGTTGTGCCATCGACCCGGTCGACCCGGCCACCGGCATCCCCAACCATAAGGGAGAGCTCCAGTTCAAGCTCTCCGACGGCGACGTGAGGCTCGAAGTGACTTTTCCCAGCGGCTCGAGCGTGGGTATCGCCACGGGCGACTATTCTGTCAAGAGATACAATGGAAACTCCGCCTCCTACGTCGCGGCCGCGGCTGCGGTTTTCGATCCGAACTGGGCGACGGCCACGTTCTCGATCCAGAACATCTCCGTCAACGCAGACAGCGGTAGCGGAATTGCGACCGTGGCGGACGACAGCTTCGGGCCCTGGGGGGGCATCACTGCGCAAGGCAAGCAGATCCTCACCGGCACCTTTAGCAAAGCCCAGCTCCTTGAGTGGGCCGTGCCCATCACCGGCCCCAACAGCATTTTTGGCGACACCGGACTGTGCGGCCAGGAGCTCTATTTCACGGGTGTGACCTATGCTTCGAGTGGAGGCGGCGCCTCCTTGAAGGACGAAATCGGTCCTAAGCTTTACAGTTTCGGGGGGGTCACCGCGACCGTGCACCTCGATACCGATTCGATCGACTGCGGAGACGCGTTCCACTATCAGGTTGAGGTCCGCGGCATCAACGGCGAGCTGATCACTCCGGACAGCGTCACGTGGAGCTGCAGCGCGACGGTCCCCGGCGAGGATCCTCCAACCACCCATTTCGTCGAGCTCAGCGACGGCGTGCACATGCCGGGGACCATCTGCACCGCAGATGCACCTGCGACGTTGACGGGGTTGGGAACCGGCTGCGTCGACCGCAATGATGACGGTACGCCGCACGAAGTCAAATGCACGGCCACCGTGTCCGCCCAGGGATGCGACGACGTGCTGGCAGATGCCACCATCACGGTCGATGGGTCGCTCAGTGCCATCGACGTCGCGCTGGCGTCCCAGACCCAGTCCTGCTGCGCCCCTCTATTCAACCTCGGATTGGCGAACGGGAGCATCCTCCCGGATGGGTTCACGTTCAATCCCGTCATCACCGGCGGGACCGGGGAATACGATCTCACGTGGTTTATCAAACCGAGCACTCTCGGGATCGGCTGTCCGGACGAGAAAATCTGCTCCGCGGATGAGCCCAACTGTCACGCCAGTGTGACGCCCTGCACGGTGAAAATCCCGGACGACGTTTACTGCGCCACGGCCCTAGTGCACATCCTTGTGAATGACCACAACAAGAGGAGTTGCCTCTCGTTTAGTCGTGATTTCGGGTTCATCAAGAAGGCCACAATTTTCCAATTCACCACCACCCCGCCGGACAGGCCGGAGAATAACCAGGTCAGTTGCTCCGCCAACGTCGTGCCGCCGTCGCCGGCCTGCCCGACGTTCCCGTAGCGGGACGGCGCGCGGTGCGCCGGCGGTTCAACTGACGGCCCGTCTGCAGCCGCTCCCCAAGCGCGGCGGATGTTTTTTCGGGCTCGAGACGGCAATCGGCGAAGGGCGGGACGATCCGGAGGTGCCCGGACCGTCCCGCCCTTCCAGAAATGGTAGAAGGTCATCACCCTCGAAGGATTCTCCGGATCCCACTACCGTCGCCGCCATCTACAAGGAGCTCTGGCGGATCGAGCTGTTCTTCAAGGCGCTCAAGCAGAATCTCAAGATCAAGACCTTCGTCGGAACGCCTACTGCAGGATCATCTTCTCTGGTTGAAAGGATGATTAGGGCCGCGCGTCGATGAGGATTGGGCGGCCGAGCTTGATCGTCAGGGGCGAGCCGGCGGGAAGCTCTACATCGTGACCGCGGGTGCCAGCAGCCACTCCGGCGCCGATGGCCGCGCCGGCGACCGATCCTAATGCCGCGTCCTTGGTGCTTCCGCCGAAGACCTTGCCCAACAGCGCTCCGCCGGCGGCGCCCCCGCCAATCGTCCCCGCGGTCCGGCGCTTCGAGCTGGATCCCGCCGCGGCGAAGACGGCCGACATCGGCGCGCCGGAGCCGTCCGGGGTCACGACCTGGTCGAACGACAGCTTCAGGGAGCCCGCTTTCTCCGCGAGCCCCTTCTTAGCTGGAACCGCTTCGACGACGTGCCCTCGAATCCGGCTTCCCGCGGGGAGCGCCACGCGATCGCCCGTTAAAATCGGCTGGGTGATTTCGGCGGTGAACGTCTCTCCCGCGCGGCTCGCCGACGACCCGACCGCCTTGTCCAGCTTGAGGCGCACTTCCGTTCCGGCCGGCACGCTCACTGAGAGTTTCCGGGGACGCTGGAAGGGCGTGGGAGACTCCGCTTCGCGCCCGGGGCCTGCTTTCGGGGCCGCAGCGTTTCTGCGGCTCGGATTCCTCTCCTGAGGAAAAAGGGGCTCCGGAGGAGCGCTGGACCGCCGGGCCGGCCCGGAAGGAACGCTGGGCTGCCGGACCGGGCCGGATGGGGGGAGGGCTCGCGCCACTTGATCGTCGGCCTTCGCCGACGGCGCTTTTGCAAAACGCAGGTAGGCCGCGGCCGCCAGACCGAGGGAGAGAAGCGCCACACCCGCCACCGCCAGAAGGCGCCCGCTTCGTGAGCGACCCTTCGATTCGGAGGGAAGCGGAGCGGTCTGATGATGAAAAGCGCGGGTTGTGTGCCCCGGGTTCGCGGACACTTCTGCGCTTCGACCCGCCTCCATCACGGTTCGATCCCCCGGAGCGGCGGCCTTGCCATTGCCGGCCGCCAGGAAAGCCTGCCGGAAAGCCTCGCCGTCGGGGAACCGATGGCGGGGGTCTTTGGACAGTGCCCGATCGAAGAACCGATCCAGATCCACCGAGCAACCCGAGAGCTGCCGGCTCAGCGGAATCTGGGTGTCGTGGGCGATCGAATAGGCTAGAGAAACGAGGTCTTCTCCATGGAATGGCCGTTTGCCGCTCAGCGCCTCGTAGAGCACGACGGCCAGGGAGAAGAGATCGCTGCGGCCGTCGAGGGCCCCGCCCCGGACCTGCTCGGGGGACATGTAGCCGGGCGAGCCGATCGCGGCCCCCGACTGGGTCAGGTTCGAATCCCGCAGGCGCGCCACGCCGAAATCGGCGATCTTCGCGGCCCCGTCCGGCTCCCGGATCAGAATGTTGGCCGGCTTGATGTCCCGGTGAACGATCCCGGCGCGATGGGCCGCCTGCAGAGCGTCGGCGAGAACGCCCCCCATGGAGAGGACCCACGAAGGATCCAGGGGTTGGCGCTGCTCCAGCCGGCGGCTCAGGCTGCTTCCGGGGATGAACTCCATCGCGATGTAAGGCCCTTGCGCCGCATCCTCGCCCGCGTCGTGGACGGTGACGATGCCGGGATGCGACAGCGACGCGGCGGCCCGCGCTTCCCGCAGGAACCTCTCGCGGAATTCCTTTGCCAGCTCCTCGCTGATCCCTGCGGGAAGTTGGTAGGTCTTCAGCGCCACCTGCCTCTGCAGGTGGGGGTCGTTCGCCAGGTAGACGACTCCCATGGCCCCGCGGCCGATCTCCCGGATGATCTCGTACCGGCCAATCGTCGGCATGATTCAGCAAATATAAGTTCGGGACGCGGCGGGGCAAGACGGGCCGGCCGGGATCGGCCGGTTCTTTTTCGTAATCGCCTCGCAGTGTCTAAGGATTGAAGGTTGCGATGACCGGGGCGTGGTCGCTGGTGCCCACTTCGCGGTGGGAAGGACAGGAGGTCGCGCGGGAAGCGAGCTCCCCCGAGGCCAGGACGTAATCCAGCCGCCAGCCGATGTTCCGCTCGCGCAGGTTGCGCCAGGGCGCCCACCAGGTGAACAGCCGGTCGTTCTCCGGGTCCAGCGCCCGGCCGACGTCGGTCAGGCCGCGGGAAAGAATCAGCTCGATCAACTCGCGCTCCTCCTGGCGCTGGCCGATGACGTTCGGTTTCCGCTCCCGGGGGTGCACGTCGATCTCGGCGCGGGCGACGTTCAGATCGCCGCAGAGAACCAGAGACGCGGCATTGGCTGAAAACGAGGCGGCGTAGGCCTCGATCGCCTCGAGGAACCGCAGCTTGGCGGGATAGTCCTTCCCGCCGTTCGGGACATAGACGGAGGCCACCGTGAGCGCGCCGATCCGGGCGGTGACGATTCGGCTCTCGTGATCGAAGGGGGGGTGGGAGAATTCGGGGCGTTCCGGGGCGAGCTCCTTGCTGACGTGGAGCCCCACTCCCGAATAGGCCTTGTTGCCGTGCCAGTAGCACCAGTAGCCGGCGAGGTCGCACAAAGGAGCGGGAACCTGCGAGGCCTCCGCCTTGAGCTCCTGGAGGCAGATGACGTCGGGGCGCTCCCGCTCCGCCCATTCGACGACTTCCTTCTGGCGGGCGCGTATCCCGTTCACGTTCCAGGTGGCGATCTTCATGGAGCGCGGCACGCTCGTCATCCCGCTTCCCTCAGCGGCGCCGGCGGCGAGCCTCAAGGCTCGCCCGTCGCGGCCGACTCTTCAACTCGCAGTGCGCTCCAGAAGCCCTTCTCCGCTCAGCCGCTCGAGAGCGTCAACCGGCTCCCGGGCCGCGAAGCAAAAGAGATTCGGCCGAAGGCGCTCGCGGTCATATAACCATCATTCCTGGTCACGTGTCGAGCCCGAACCGAAGAGGCTACGGACACAGGCTCGGCGGAGGAGAGTCCGGCTCCGGCAAGGCCGGAACCGCGGATCGTCACGATCCAGGTCGAGAGCGTCCAGCAGATTGCCGACGTCGCTCGAAGCGTCCCGGGCGGTGCAAAATCAATTGGAGGAGGAATCTCGGCCTGATGGTCGTGTAGCTGGAAGGCGGTCGTCGAGCGCGCGCGCCGCCCGGTTTCAGTGGCGGCGTGCGTCCCCGAGATTAGTGGGTGACAGCGCGGCGGGGCCGTCGGGCTTCAGCGGCAGCTTGATCGTATCGAGCGCCTTGTGCATGTGGATGGCGCAGGCGGCGACTTCGTCCTTGGCGCCGTCGCCATGGACCAGAGCGACTGAATAAGTTACCGGTTCAGGGCAACCCTGAACACAACAGCTTTGCCGGTTTGGGACATTGACGGGCATGGCAAATCGTAACAGGTGGAGAAGCCTTGTCCATACGGCGGAATACCGATAGACCGGGCCGGCTTCCCCGAGGCATCCGATTGAGGGTAGGATTCCTTTGCATTCGGCCGTTTCCTCCAGAAGGCCTTCATGCCGAAATGGATCGCCTTGCCGTTTTTCACCGCCCTCGGCTTCGCGGCTTGCCAGCGCCCCGCCCCCCCGCTCAAGATCGTCGACGAGGGCGTCGTCATCGAGGACGTCACCGTGCTCTCTCCCGATCGGCAGGCGCCCCTCGAGCATGCCGCCGTGGCGGTTCGCAACGGCCGCATTGCGGCGATCGGGACCGATCTCGTCGCGGGCCCTCAGGCGCGGCGAATCGACGGACGCCGGCGCTTCCTGATCCCCGGCCTGATCGACTCGCACGTTCATCCCGGCCACCAGGGGCCGTTGGACGACGCCGCGATCGGGTCTCATCCTGAGCTTCTCGCCGCGTATCGCGAGCAGCTTCCGCGCGCCTTCCTGGCCTTCGGTTTCACCACGCTGGTCGATCTCGATCTCGAAGGAGAGACGCGCGCCTGGTTCGACGCGGCGCCCGCCCATCCCCGTCTCTACCATTGCGGGCGCGGCGTCCGGATCGCCGGAGGCTACGGAGCGCAGCGCGTCCCCGCCCAAGCGGCCGACGCCGACGCCGCCAATCTGCTCTACGAGCCGGGCCAGGCGGAGCGGTGGCCGGCGACCCTCGACCCGGCCGGTTACACCGCGGCCCGGGCGGCGGAGCGCGTCGCCGAGGCGGGCGGGATCTGCCTGAAGACCTTCGTGGAGCCCGGCTTCGGCGGCGCTTTTCATTGGCCCGTCCCGCGCCCGGAGACGCTCGCGGCCTTGCGCGAGGCGGCGCACCGGCGCGGGCTCGTCTTCGTCGTCCACGCGAATGGGGTCGATTCCTGGCGCGCGGCGCTCGACGCGGGAGCCGACGTGATCGCCCACGGCCTTTGGCACTGGCCCGGCGATCGCATGGGCCTGACGCCCCCGGCCCAGGCCGCCGGCGTGATCGAGTCGGCGGCGCGCGCCAAGGTCTTCGTCCAACCCACGCTGCAGGCGGTCTACGGCGACGAGTCGGTGTTCGATTCGTCCCTCTTGCGGGACCCGCATCTTGCGGAGGCGTTGCCCCGCTCCGTCGTGGCCTATCTGCAGGGGGAGGAGGGGCAGGCCGCGCGGCGCGCCGTCGCCGGCGAATACCGGCTCGCCGTCGCGGAGCTCTTCGCCCCCGCGTCTCCCGACCCCGCGACGGCGATGCTGGTCGGCCCGATCCGCGCGACCGCCACGCTCCGGTTGATGCTGGCGCAGAGGGTGAAGCTCCTGTTCGGAAGCGACACCCCCGCCAATGAAGGGATCGGCAACCCACCCGGCCTGAACGGGCTGCTGGAGCTGCGGCGCTGGTTCGAGGCGGGCGTGCCGCTGTCGCGGATCTTCCGGGCCTCGACGCTCGACAACGCCGCCGCCTTCGGACTTTCGAAAGAGCTCGGATCGATCGAGGTGGGCAAGCGGGCGGATCTATTGCTTCTGCGCGCCAACCCTCTGGAATCGATCGCGGCCTACGGCGCGATCGAGACGGTTTTCCTGAACGGCGAACCGCTGCCCCGGAAATCTCTCCTGCCGGCGCCTTGAGCTCGTGGCGCCCGCATCCTCAGCTCGACCCTTCAGAGCGTAGTCCAGGTGGCGGCCGAGAACGGGATACGAATCGGAGCCGGCCTTCAAGCGCCCCTTCCGGGTCCCTCGGGCCCGATTCAGCGAACAAGCCCGGCCCGCGGCCTATTAATAAGGTAGAGCCTTCGCTTCGCCCGGGCCTGCCCTGTCGCTGACGGCGCGTTGACATCCCTGCGAAGCGGACGCCGCCCTGCACCATCCGATCGTTCTCCGACCTTCGCCGTCGGGGAGGCGGGTGGCGGAGAAAGCGCTCGGGCTGTCAGGAGGCGATGGGCTGCGAGGGAGGAAAATGCCGCGGCGCCGTGGATTGGTCCGGCGCCGGCGCCGCGGCGGAAAAAGCTAGTAGCAGAGG
Source organism: Candidatus Polarisedimenticolia bacterium (assembly GCA_036004685.1). Classification (NCBI taxonomy): domain Bacteria; kingdom Pseudomonadati; phylum Acidobacteriota; class Candidatus Polarisedimenticolia; species Candidatus Polarisedimenticolia bacterium. Next base: position 13,422 of record DASYRE010000040.1, read on the forward strand.
GCGTTCTCGCCCGCGTTCTCATCCGATCCGGAGCTCTTGTTCTCGCACACTCCGAAGGAGGGATACATCAGCGACGAGGGATTGTTCGTGTGGCACAGGCCGATGACGTGCCCGAACTCGTGCTCCGCGACGCCGTTCAGGTAGAACGCGGGGCCCGCGGCGCAGGGACATTGGCCGCCGCCGGCGGTCCAGCGGTAGGCGGTGGTGATCCGGACGTCGGCTTCGTAGAGATTCGCGAACAGGTTGCCCTTGCAGGCGAAGGTCCTCTGGCGGTCGTAGCTCAGGAGGTTGGTGACGCCGAGCGTCTGACCGCCGAGGTTGGCCCATCCCGCGACGTTCTCGCCGTCGCGCTTGTTGGCGGTCTTCGTCGTGGTCCCGGTGTAACGGATCGCCTTCCAGGCCGAAGTCCCCCCGGTGACCGCGCCGTCCATCTGCGAGGCGCTGATGCACTGGCCGGAAGTCACCTTCCCCGAGGGGTTGTAGCGGACGTCGGCGGTGGATGGCCAGCGCACGCCGATCAGGCAGTAGGCTCCGGCGATCGACGAGGCGAGAAGCAGGCAGCCGGCGATTCCGGCGAGGACGACGGTCGTTCTCAGGCTCCGCTTGCGGCTCATCATTCACCTCCCCCGCCGATCCGGTTGCGCAGCAGCTCGTTGTCGAAGCGCGGATTCCGTCCCGCGTAGAGAACGCGGGACCGCATGTCGCCGTAGCCGATGGGGCCGTGCTCCACCGCCTTTTCACCGACGATCGAAAGCCCGTCGCGCAGCGCCCGGGTGAAGCTCATTCCACCCGAGGCGTCCTCGTGGACGCTCCAAACCCCCATCGAGAGGCCGAGGTTGTAAAGCCTTCCGTCGACCGATTCGATGAAGACCAGCACTCTCTCTCCGGTCTTGAAGGCGGCTTCCCCGACCGCCTCGGAGATCTCTCCGTCCACCTCGCCGCCGCGCGTGTGGAACGTGACGGTCTCGCCGCGCCGCACGCTACCCTTGAGCACGTCGGTCACCCTCAGCGTGATCTCGGTCTCGATGCCGTTGACGGGGTGATCGATCCCCTTCTGGTTGAGGACCTCGCCGACCACCACGAGGCGCGACAACCGGGCTTGATCCTCCACCGACAGTCCGACGACCGTGCTCGCCCATACGGCCCCACCTGCCAGCAAGGCGAGCCCCCACCCCCCCCACCCTACGAGGAGCTTTCGCTTCATGTCGCGGTCCTCCTGAACGGGTTCAAAGCTGTCGCGCCTTATACCGCGAAGCCGGACGATCGGCAAGGATTTCTTGTCGCGCCGCGGGCGCGATGCTTTTTCAGCAACTCTCGGCTTGGATGCTCATGCTGTCGCAGCGGGAGCGGATGCCTTTCATTCCCCTTTCCTGAATCGACGATGCCGGCTTCGGCATGTCGCCGTCGAGCTTGCCCGCTGGGATGCCGGACCTCGAGGCGGCGGATCGAACTCATGCCGCGCCCCTCGCCGGCGCGGATCCAGCGAACCCGGTCGCGCGGACGGCCGCCCTGTTCGGCGAAGCTTGCTTGAGGCGCCAGGACCCGGAGCGCACGACCCGCCGACCTGGAGAGTTTCGGTCCTACGACCCGAGCTTTCAAATCCGCCGCCCTTGAGGGCGGCCTGCGACTTGTCAAACTCCGAAGAGGAGCCGATGATCCGGTATCGAATCGAACGAGAGGAGCCGCTCCGGGCGGTCCCGGGGCTCGCTCTCTGGCGCGGGCCAGGTGGAGCCCCGGTGTCGCGTGGAAGGAGAAGCCGTGTCCGCCGAGAATAGACCCGGACCGTTGAGCGACGAAGAGCTGCGCAGGATCGACGCCTATTGGCGCGCCGCCAACTACCTTTCCGTCGGGCAGATCTACCTCCGCGACAATCCGCTGCTGCGCCAGCCGCTGCGCCTGGAGCACGTCAAGAAGAGGCTCTTGGGACACTGGGGGACTTCTCCCGGGCTGAGCTTCATCTACGTGCATCTCAACCGCGCGATCCGCGACAGGGATCTCGAGATGATCTACGTCTGCGGCCCCGGTCACGGCGGCCCGGCGATGGTCGCCAACACCTATCTGGAAGGGACCTACAGCCGCTGCTACCCGGATGTGACCCAGGACGCCGAGGGACTGCGGAAGCTGTTCGGGCAGTTCTCGTTTCCGGGGGGGATCCCCAGCCACGCCGCGCCCGAGACTCCCGGCTCCATCCACGAAGGGGGAGAGCTCGGCTACGCCCTGTTGCATGCCTACGGCGCGGTGTTCGACCATCCCGATCTGATCGCCGCCTGCGTGATCGGCGACGGCGAGGCGGAGACCGGCGCCCTGGCCGCGAGCTGGCATTCCAACAAGTTCCTCAACCCGGCTCACGACGGGGCGGTCCTGCCCATCCTTCACCTGAACGGCTACAAGATCGCCAACCCGACCGTCCTGGCCCGTCTGGACTCCGAGGAGCTTCGCGAGCTTTTGCGCGGCTACGGCCACGCCCCCTACTTCGTCGAAGGCGAGGATCCGAAGCGGGTCCACCAGCAGATGGCGGCGACCCTCGACACCGTCCTCTCCGAGATCGCCCGCATCCAGGAGGATGCCCGGCGGCGCGGCTTCTCGGGCCGCCCGCGCTGGCCGATGATCGTCCTGCGTACTCCGAAAGGATGGACCGGGCCGAAGGTGGTGGACGGCAAGCCGGTGGAGAATTCCTTCCGGTCCCATCAGGTGCCGGTGGCCGACCTGGCGGCGAGGCCGGATCATCTCGAGATGCTCGAGGATTGGATGCGCAGCTACCATCCGGAGGAGCTGTTCGACGCGGACGGCAGGTTGATCGCCGAGCTGCGCGAGCTGGCCCCCGCGCCCGAGCGATGCATGGGAAGCAATCCTAGCGCCCATGGAGGTTGGCACGAGCGGGATCTGATCCTGCCCGACTTCCGCGATTATTCCGTGAAGGTCGAGTCGCCCGGCACGGCGCTGGCGGAGGCGACCGGGGTCCTCGGCCGCTTCCTGCGCGACGTGGTGAAGGCCAATGCCGAGGCCCGGAATTTCCGCATCATGGGGCCCGATGAAACCTCCTCCAACCATCTCGACGCTCTCTTCGAAGCCACCGACAGGATCTTCACCGGGCGCATCTTCCCCGGAGACGAGCACGTCGCTCCGGAGGGCCGGGTGATGGAGGTGCTCAGCGAGCATCTCTGCCAGGGATGGCTGGAAGGCTACGTCCTGACCGGCCGTCACGGGCTGTTCTCCTGCTATGAAGCCTTCATCCACATCGTCGATTCGATGTTCAACCAGCACGCCAAGTGGCTGAAGACCAGCCGCCGGATCCCGTGGCGGCGGCCCCTCCCCTCGCTGAACTACCTGCTCACCTCGCACGTCTGGCGGCAGGACCACAACGGCTTCAGCCATCAGGATCCGGGCTTCCTCGATCACGTCGTCAACAAGAAGGCGGAAGTGGTCCGGGTCTACCTCCCGCCCGACGCCAATACGCTTCTCTCGGTGGCCGACCACTGCCTGCGGAGCCGCCACTACGTAAACGTCATCGTCGCCGGCAAGCATCCGGCGCCACAGTACCTGGACATCGAATCAGCCATGGCGCATTGCGAGGCCGGCGTCGGCGTCTGGCGCTGGGCCGGCAACGACGCGGGCGCCGAGCCCGACGCCGTGATGGCCTGCGCCGGGGACGTGCCGACGATGGAAACCCTCGCCGCCGTCGCGATCCTCCGCCGGCACCTGCCCGATCTGGGAATTCGCGTGATCAACGTCGTCGATCTGATGGCCCTGCAGCCGCCCGGAGAGCATCCTCACGCCCTGTCGGATCGGGAATTCGACGCCATGTTCACGACCGGCAAGCCGATCGTGTTCGCGTTTCACGGCTATCCGTGGCTCATCCACCGTCTGACCTACCGGCGGACGAATCACCCGAACCTCCACGTCCGAGGCTACAAGGAGGAGGGAACGACGACCACGCCGTTCGACATGACGGTGCTGAACGATTTGGACCGTTTTCACCTCGTCCAGGACGTGATCGCACGGGTCCCGCGTCTCGGAGCGCAGGGTCAGGAGGTCGCGCGCTTGATGGAGGAGAAATTGTCCGAGCACCGGCGCTACATCCGGCAGTGGGGCGACGACCTGCCGGAGGTGCGCGACTGGAAGTGGCCGTTTTGAGGGGAAGGTGACATGAACATCTTCGTCCTCAACGCCGGCAGCTCCTCCGTCAAATTCGCCTGGTATCGCGCCACGCCCGGGCCGGAAGCGTCCGGCTCCCCGCCGTCCTTGGCGCTGCAAGCCGGCGGCCGGATCCAGGCTCGAGGCCCGGAGCATTTCGAGATCGAGCTGATCGGCGCCGACGGCAAGAGGAGGGTCGAGCCGCTCGAATCCGGCGATCCGGACGGCGCCATGGAGTCGGCGCTGGCCCGGGTCGCGTCAGGAATCAGCCCCGGGAGCGGATCCCCGGGGCTCCCCGACGCCGTCGGCTGCCGGGTCGTGCACGGCGGCGCGCGCTTCGTGAAACCCACTCTCGTCACACCCGGCGTCCTGGATCAGCTCAGGAGCATGAAGGACTTGGCGCCGCTGCATCTGCCGGGCGACGTGCGATGGTTGGCACGGATCCTCGCTCTCCTTCCCGGGGTCCCGGCGGTCGCGGTGTTCGATACCGATTTCCATCGGACGCTTCCGCCGGTCGCCTTCCACTACGCGCTGCCGGAGGAGATCGCCGCGCGGCACGGCCTGCGCCGCTACGGCTTCCATGGGCTGTCGCACGCGCACGTCTCCCGCGTCTTGATCGATCGCCTGGGCCGGGGAGCGTCCCCGAGCCGCATCGTCACCTGCCACCTGGGCAATGGCGCCAGCGTTTGCGCCGTGCGCGATGGACGGAGCATCGACGTCAGCATGGGCTTCACCCCTCTCGAAGGGCTGGTGATGGGGACGCGATCGGGAGACCTCGATCCCGGCGTCGTCCTTTACCTGATGCGGGCGGCCGGCATGAGCGCCGATCAGATCGACGACCTGCTCAACCGCCGGAGCGGCCTTCTAGGACTCTCCGGGACGAGCGGGGACGTGCGCCACCTGGAGGCGGCGGCTCAAGGCGGGAATCGGCCGGCGGAGCTGGCCCTGGAGATATTCGCTTATCGGGCCGCCAAGTACGTCGCGGCCTACGCCGCCGTCCTCGACGGGCTGGATGCCATCGCCTTCAGCGGCGGCATCGGCGAGCACTCCGTTTCGATCCGGGAGCGCATCTGCCGGCGACTCGGATTCCTCGGCGTCGCGCTCGACGATCAAGCCAATCGTTCCGCCGGCGGGGCCGGGGCCAGGCGGATCAGCCGGGACGACGGCCGCGTGAGCGTCTGGGTCGTCCCGGCGAACGAAGAGCTCGAAATCGCCCGCGCGACGTATGCGACGATCGCCGTCCGCCGCGCCGCCGGTCGCGGCCCGGACGATGGCGGACTGGCGTCGTAGCTTCGGGACGAGGCCGCAAATCGTGAAACCTTCGAGGCTCCCGCTCTGATGTCCGCTCCCCTCTCGGCCGTCGTCGACACCTGGAAGGACGTCCGCGCGACCCCCAAGCGGGGGGAAAAGCGCGGCCGTTTGGAGCGCCTGTTCGCCGCGCTCGAGACTCCCGACCTCCTGCTGGCGGCTCACTATCTCAGCGGAGACCTGGGGCGGGACGCCCCGGGCGCCGGGTGGGCGCTCGTCCAGCAGGCGTTGAGCGGCTCGTCGCCGGCGGCGGCCGGCACGCTGAAGATCGTGGATTTCGACCTGGCGATGGAGGCGCTGGGAAGCGCCTCGGGACGTGGATCCCTCGGGGCCCGCGCCGGCATTCTCAAGCGGCTGTTCGGAGCGGCCACTCCCGCGGAACGGGATTTCATGAGCGCGCTCATCGTCGGCGAGCTGCGGCAGGGCGCGTCGCGCTCCCTCGTCCTGGATGCCCTGGCCCCCGTGCTGGGAGTGGAGGCCCGGGCGCTGCGGCGAGCGGTGATGTTCACGGGAGGCTTGCGGGAGGCGGTGGAGGCGGCGCGGCACGGCGGCGCCGCCGGGCTGGACAAGTTCCGTATCGCTCCGCTCGTGCCGGTCGAGCCGATGCTCGCCGCCACCGCCCAGGATCCGGCCGAGACGCTCGCCGAGCTGGGGGGCCGCGCCGCCGCCGAATGGAAGCTCGACGGGATCCGCGTCCAGCTGCATCGCCTGCGGGACGAAGTGAAGGTCTTCACCCGGTCGCTGCGCGACGTGACCGCCGCGTCCCCGGAGCTCGTGGCGATCGCCCGCGAAATCGCCGCGGAGGCTTATGTCCTCGACGGGGAAGCGGTGGCCTTTGGCGGCGAGGGCAGGCCGGCGGAATTCCAGGATCTCATGAGCCGCTTCCAGGGCGAAGGCGAGGGGCCCTCCCTGCGCCTCGAGCCTTTCTTCTTCGACCTGCTCTACCTCGGAGGCGAGCCGCTGGTCGACCGTCCCTATCACGAGCGGCGCGCCGCGCTGGAGAACCTCCTGCCGGAGCGCCGGATCGTGCCCTGCCGGATCGTGGACAGCGCCGCGGCGGTGGCGGCGGCGCTGTCGGAGGCGCGCGCGGCCGGCCACGAAGGGCTCGTGCTGAAAGCGCTCGAGGCTCCTTACGCTGCGGGCCGCCGGGAATCGAACTGGCGCAAGATCAAGCCGGCGCACACCGTCGATCTGGTGATCCTCGCCGCCGAATGGGGCCATGGCCGGCGGCAAGGCCTGCTCTCCAACCTCCATCTGGGAGCGCGCGATCCGGCGCAGCCCGGACGCTTCTGGATGCTCGGGAAGACCTTCAAGGGGCTCACCGATGCGATGCTGCGCAAGCTGACCGCCGAGCTGCCCCCGATCGCCGTGGAAGTCGGTCCCCACCTCGTGCGCGTGCGTCCGGAGCGGGTCGTGGAGATCGCTTTCGACGGCGTGCAGCGCAGCCCGCGTTACGACTCCGGGCTGGCGCTGCGCTTCGCCCGGGTGAAGCGCTTCCGCCCCGACAAGACGGCGGATGAGGCGACCACGCTGGCGGAGATCCGGAGGATCGCCGGCGGAGAAGGATAAGGATCTACGCGGGCTGGATTCGAGGCGAAGACGGCGATTCGCCTCTCATCGAAGGGTCACCTCCAGTCGCCCGCGGCGACGAAGGCTCCCCAGTAATAAGGGTCGGTGCTCAATCCGGCCCCACGCCGGGCGGCGATAAGCGACAGGCTCGCGTGGCGCATAGCCTCCGGCCAAGCCGCGCCCTCGAGCCGCGATCGATAGAGCTGCTTCATGTAGTCGCCCGTCGCTTGATCCTCCGTCGCCCAAAGACTCATGACCAGCGTTCCGGCGCCCGCCATTTCAAAGGCGCGCCGGAGGCCCAGCACTCCCTCCCCGGCCTGAATGGGGCCGAGGCCCGTGTCACATGCCGACAGCACGACCCACTCGGCGGCCGACAGATCCAAAGAAGCGACTTCCTCCGCCATGAGTATCCCGTCTTCGCCGGAGCTGCCACACCTTCGTTCGTTGGCGCCGGCGAAGACCAGGCCCGCCATTTGCAGCGGATTCGCTGCGTCCTCGCCGGTCACGAACGCATGCGTCGCCAGGTGAATCACTCGTCTCCCCGCGGCGAGCCGCTTGAAGGCTTCCTCGGTCGCCTCCCCGCCGGTCAGGAAGTAAGCAGGGAGACCCGCGCCCGCGGCTCCGATCCGGCTCGCCAGCAAGCCGGACACCGCTTTCGCTTCGTCCAGGCTGGCGGGGATGGGCGGGTACCGCGCGGCCCGCGTCGGCGGCGTGACCGGCCGGCCTTCCTCTTGAGGGCAAGGCGCTCCACGGCGGTCGTCGCCGAACCGGGGGGCGCCCATCACGAGAAATCCTCCTTGCTTCCCGGCGGCTCGACGAGGCCTTGCGAGGTCCCTTTCGGCCGAGAGGTAATGCAACAGGGGTCCGGAGTCCAACAAGCGCGCACCGCTTCCGTCCGGCAGGGCTTCGAAACTCACCAGGTGCACGTGGCCGTCGGGAACGACGAAGACCCGGCGCGCGTTGCGAGCCGGCTCCGGAAGCACATCCCACAGCACTCGCCGGAGCCGGCTCCCGGCCTCGCGCTCCCGGGCCTCTCTCCCGTTCCGTGTGCCCTTCAACAGCGCCGGTGGAGGGGACGAGATGATTCTCCTCCACTGCTCGATGAGCGAATCGACCATGGGCGCGCCACCGATCGGGACGATCCGGGGATTCCTCTCGCCGGCCACCGCGACGAGAGCGGCGTACGAAGATCGTGATCGTCTCCGCCGAGGACCGGGCGGCCGCCCGTATTGGACGTACGAGACCAGCGCGCTGCCGGCCGGCAGAGACCCAATCACTTCTGCCAGGCCTACGCTCCGCGCGGCGAGGCGCTGCCTAAATTCGGAGCTCTTGCCGGCGACCACTCTTTCCAGGCGGTCCTCATCCCGCTGCGCCTCCTGGATTTGCTTGCGCAGCTTTTCGAGGTCGGTGGCCTCCGTGGCGCTGGCCGCGAGCCGCGCCAGCCGGTTCCGCCCCGCGTCCAATGCAGCCAGCAGACTTTCCATCTCGGGAGTCCGGGTTTCGAGCAGACTCCGGTGGCGGGCCGCCATCTCGTCCAGGACGAGGGCGCGCGATCGCACGACCGGGTCCCACACCCTGGAGACGGCGCCGGCAGGAAGACTCCCGGGCGGCGTCGCAACGAGGACCGCCAAAGCCACCTCCATGCCCGATTCTCGAGCCTGGTCGTAACGCAGGGCCTCGCGCTCGGACAGTCCGCGCGCCGTCTGCTGGAATTGCGCGCGGGCGATGGCCTCCGCCCGCAGGGCGTAGTCGAGCGCTCGGGCGGAGCGCCCCAGCTTGTGATGCAGCCTGGCGTATCCGATCAGTCCGGAAGTCAGGCCGCGCCCCTCCGGTCCGAAAGCCGCCGTCGGGATCGTCAGGGCCCGCTCAAAAAGGGCTGCGGCGCGTTTCGTCTCTCCGCGGTCCGTTAGCTGGTCCGCAAGAAGGACGAGACATTTCGCCACCTCCGGATGGTGGGGCGGGTGGACCTTCTGTCGGATCTTGCACGCCCGCTCGATGAGGGGCAGCGCCGCGTCCGGATCGCCGCCCTCGAGCCTCAGGATTCCCAGTTCCGAGAGGATCCAGGCGACATCCTGGCTTTCGGCGCCCGTGCTCGTTTCGTAGACCCTCAGAGCCTGGCGATAGAGCCGCTCGGCGCCGCGCGGGTCGCCCGTCGCGGCTTGCACGATTCCCAGGCGGACCAGCACACCTCCCAAATCGGTCCCCTTCAGCTGACTCCCGCTCTTCCTGAGAATCCACTCGTAGTGCGACCGCGCGGCATCGTAGTCACCGAGATACTCGAGAAGCGATCCGAGATTGAAGTGCGCGATGCGGACGTCGCGGGGATCGGTTTTCAGGTTTCTCTCCATCAGCAGCAGCACGCGCTCCTGCAGAGGCCTGGCGGCGGCATAGTCGCCCAATTCGGCGTCCGCGGCGGCCAGGTTGGACAAGCTGCGCGCCAGAACGGGGTCGGCCGGGTCGAGCGTTTTCTCACGGATCTTCAGAACGCGTTCGTAATAGGACTTGGCGGCGCGATAATCGCCGCGCGAAAAGAGGCAGTTGGCGTAGCTGTTCAGGCTGAGAGCGAATCCTGGATCGTCGACCCGGCCCCGATTCTCCCGGATCCGAATGGCTCGCTGGCAGAGGCTCAAGGCATCCGAATCGGCGCAACCTCGTTCGCGCCAGGCCGCTTTCCGAAGGAGATCGATCGTATCGGCCGCCTCCAGGCTGTCCCCACGGTTCGATTTTTCCAAACGGCGAAGCAGGGCTCGCGCCAGCTCGCTCGCTTCATCATTCCGGCCTTGCTGAAGCTTTTCCCGGATTAAGGACAACGTTGGGCGCACGGACTCGCTGCTTCCGCCGCATGCCCCGAATGAGGAGGCCAGCAATGCCGTCGCCGCCACCGCCGCCACGCATCGCGTCCTCTTCTGAAGCATCGTCGCTAGCACTCGCAATGGGAAAGACCCATCCCGGATGGTCTCTTCGACGCTACAAGACCATCATACCGTCAGCTTCCACCGCAAAGTTGCTTGACTGGAGAAAAGGATACTCCCGCCCGCTCACGAAACGACGTGGATGTGAATCGCTGCCGCCACCGAAAGCTCTGCGGCTGCACCGCAGCAAGGACGAAGACAGCGCCAAACCTTCCGTGATCGCGCTATGATGAGTGCCATTCCAAGCTAGTGTCGCGTCTCAAAAATCATGTTACATTCGGCCCCCGATCCATCCCGGCTCGCCGCGTTGCGCCTCGCTTGCGTACCGCCTTGGGTACGCGACGCTCTGGCGCGCCTTGCGATCCGGGCGCCTCGGCGACCTCGGT